>CANGAY010000090.1 GCA_947451735.1 Actinomycetota bacterium | reverse complement strand
TGCGCCGCGGCGCCGGTGGCCTGGCGGCGGTCGCCCTCGGCCTGGTGGTGCTGGGCGCAGGGGCCGGTGCGCTGGCCTACGTGGCGTCGGGCGACGACGGCAGCGCCGCGCCCGCCCCGATGGTGAGCACCGCGCCGGTCATCACCGTGCCCACCGACGCCATCCCCACCACCACCACCGACTCCAGTCTGCCGAGCGACACCACCAGCACGCTGCCCACCGACACCACGGGCCTCTTCCCCGACACCACGGGAATTGACACCACCGGGGTGGACACCAGCGGCGGCCTGCCGGTTGACACCACGGCCACCACGGGCGACGCCGGCGGCCTCATGACCGTCACGGGCCCCGGCGTCGACGGACAGACCACCAGCGAACTGCCGTCGTCGGGCGGTATCAACGACGGCACGTCGGGCACGACCACCGCGTCGAGCGGGGGCTCCTCCACCCCGGCGAACGGCGAGTGGCCCGCAGGTACCTCGGGGTGGACTGCAATCGTCTCGAGCGTCACGAATGAGTCGTCCGCCCGCGCCGCGGCCAGCAAGCTGCAGTCGCAGGGCGAGCCGGGCGGCGTGCTGTTCAGCAGCGACCACCCGCCCCTGCGCCCCGGCTACTGGGTGGTGTTCTCGGGCGTGTACACCACCAAGTCCGAGGCCCTCTCGCACGCGCGGTCGCTGCTCTCCAGGTGGCCCGGCGCGTACCCGCGCCGCATCGACAACTAGCCCGCGCGCACCACGCGGCTCGCGCCCGTGCGCGTGGCGTCGCCGAGCAGCACCAGCGTGCCCCTGCCCGCCGCTGATGCACGCACGGTAAGCCGCCCCGCTGCGCCCACGCGACCGGTGCCCACCGTTCGCCCCGACACGGTGAGCACCGCCCGCATTCCGCGTGCCCAGGGGTCGAGGGTGGCCGTCACCACCGCCCCCGATCGGGTGATGCTGCGAATGCGCGTGCCGCGTGCCGAGGTTGCCACGGGCCCGAGCGACAGCACCGCACCGGCCGCAGGTTCGGCGGTGATGCCAAGGGCGGCAGCGGAACGCCCCGCGGGCACCGGGGCGTAGATCCATGTCCACGCGCCCTCGGCGGCAACCGCCCACACGGTCGGACCGCCCGCCCGTGCCGACACCACTCCGCTGCCGCGCACGGCGACGCCCAGGTAGCGCGCGGGCGCGGCCACGGGCATCACCGGGGTCACCACCGTGGTGCGGCCGCCCTGCACCTGAAGTGCGGTGCGCCCCCACGCGGTGGCCACCGAGGCCTGCCCCCCACTGATCGACCAGCCCGGCAGCAGCGACCGCACCGGACCCATCCCGCCGATGACCATGCGCCGCCCGATTGACATGGTGGGGTCGAGCACCAGCCGGATGGAGTGCCCGGCGAACTGGCCCACGGGGATGTCGAAGCTGGTGACGCCGCGCTCGGGTACAACGGTGGCCAGTTCCACCTCGGCGCCACCGTCGGCGGGCCGCGCCCGGACGTCAACCACCGTATTCGCACCCGGTGCGCCGATGGCCACGGGCACCACCTGCGCATCGCCGGGCAGCGCGATGACCGGTCCGATGACGGTGACGTTGTCGGATGCCGAGAGGATGGGCCCCTCCGCCAGCACCAGCGACGACGCCGGGCCCACCACGCCCCAGCCGTCGAGCCCCGCCGACAGGTCGCCGTTGGGCACGCTTCCCACGTCGGTGATCGGGCCGAGCGGTGCACCGGTGGGGCCCGCGAGGGCCACGGAGGCGCCCGCGAGAACCAGCACTGCAGCGGTGACGGGGATGGATCGGACGGGGATTCCCTGGTCGCGGATAGATTCCGCGGCAATGGTAGATCCCGCACCGGGGCACACCCCGCTCACCCGGGTCGGCGTTGACGTCGGCGGAACATTCACGGACGCCGTGGTGCTACGGGGCGCTGTCGCATGGACGGCCAAGGTGCCCACCACACCGCACGATCAGGGCGAGGGCGTCATCAGCGCCGTGCAAGCGGCCCTGACCCGCGCGGGGGTCGCGGCAACCGAGGTGGACGCCGTGGCACACGGCATGACCGTCGGCACGAATGCGCTGCTCGAGCGCCGCGGCGCGCGTGCGTGCCTGGTGACGACGGCCGGTATCGAGGACGTGCTGGAACTGCGTCGCCAGGACCGCGCGTCGCTCTATCGCCTCGACGTGGACCACCCCGCCCCGCTCATCGCGCCCGATCACGTGCTGGGGGTGCACGAACGGCTCACCCCCACCGGCGTGGAGATCGCGCTCACCCCCGACGCCGTGACCGACGCCGTGGCTGCCGTGGTGGCACTCGCACCCGAGGCCGTGGCCATCGGGCTGCTGTTCGCCTACCGCGACCCGTCGCATGAGCAGATGCTGGCCGCGGCAATCCGCGCGGCGCTGCCCGACATCCCGGTGGTGGCGTCGTCAGAGGTGCTGCCCGAGATCCGCGAGTACGAACGCATCGCCACCACCGCGCTCGATGCCTACCTCACGCCCCTGCTGGCCCACTACCTGGCCGGGCTCGCACTGCGCGCCCGCGATGCCGGGCTGCCCGAGCCCGCCATCATGCAGTCGAGCGGCGGGCTCATCGCGCTGGACGACGCCAGCCGTCACGCGGCGCGCACGGTGCTGTCAGGGCCCGCCGGTGGCCTGGTGGGCGCGGCGGCAGTGGCCCGCCAGCATCAGGCACCGCTCGCGCTGGCGTTCGACATGGGCGGCACCTCGTGCGATGTGGCGCTCATCGAACATGGCGAGCCCGCACGCGCCCACGGCCGCACGGTTGCCGGCCACCCGGTGCACCTGCCAATGCTCGACATCGAGACCGTGTCGGCCGGTGGCGGCAGCATCGCGTGGGCCGACGGTGGCGGCGCCCTGCGCGTGGGGCCGCGATCGGCCGGGGCAGTGCCGGGCCCCGCGGCCTACGGGCATGGCGGGCGGCTGCCGACGGTCACCGACGCCAACGTGGTGCTTGGCCGCGTGGAGGGAACCCTCGGCGACGACCACGGCATCGCGCTGCAGCCCGACCGCGCGACCGAGGCGGTCGCAGCGCTCGCCGGCACGCTCGGGCTGGCCACCGATGCCTGCGCGCGCGGGATCATCGCGGTCGCGGTGCAGGAGATGGTGCGCGCGCTCCGGGTGGTGAGCGTCGAACGTGGTGTTGACCCGCGCGCCGGCGTGCTGCTGGCGTTCGGCGGTGCGGGGCCGCTGCACGCGTGCGATGTGGCCGACGAACTGGGCATGCAGCGCATCATCTGCCCGGCCTCCGCCGGCGTGCTCGCGGCCCTCGGCATGGTGGTGGCGGGCGAGCGGCGCGATGTGGTGCGCACGGTGCTGCTGTCCACAGACGACACGCAGGCGCTCACCGCGGCGGCCAACGCGCTCACCAACGAGGCGCAGGCCGAACTGCCACACGGCCGCATCGAGGTGCACGCCGACTGCCGCTACGTGGGCCAGAGCCACGCCCTCACCGTCCCTTGGCACCATGACGCACCCGGGGGCGCCCTGGCGCAAGCCTTCCACGCGGCGCACGCACATGCATCGGGTGCGGCGATGCCCGATCGCGCCGTCGAGGTGGTGTCGCTGCGCGTGGCCGCCATCACCGACGGGCCCGACCTGGCGTGGATCCCCCGCCCGTCGGCTGAAGGGGTCACCCACGGACCCGCCGCCATCCCGATGGCCGGCAGCACGTGCTGGGTGGCGGAGCGCTGGAGCGCCCAGGCGCATGAGGACGGCACCATCACCATGGAGCGCGCATGAGTGGCCTCGACCCCATCGGGCTGCAGGTGTGGAGCGCGGCGCTCGGCGCGGTGGCCGAGGAGATGCAGGCGGCCCTCGTCCGTGCGGCCTTCAGCGTGACCATCAAGGAGCGCCGCGACTGCAGCACCGCGCTGTTCGACGCCCGGGGCAACATGGTGGCGCAGTCGCACTCCATCCCCGTGCATCTGGGTGCCATGCCCGAGGCCGTTGCCGCCGTGATGCAGCGGGGCGCGGCACCGGGTGAGGCCTGGATGATCAACGACCCCTTCCGCGGCGGAACCCACCTGCCCGACATCACGTTGGTGTCGCCCATCGCCATTGACGGCGTCGTGGTGGCGCACGCGGTCACCCGCGCCCACCACGCCGACGTGGGCGGCATGACCCCGGGCTCCATGCCCGCGGGTGCGCGGGAGCTGGTGCAGGAGGGGCTGGTCATCCCGCCCATGCGCCTTGCGGGTCCCGGTGGCGTTGACGAACCGCTGCTCGAACTGGTGCTGGCCAATTCGCGCACCCCCGACGAGCGGCGGGGCGATCTGTCCGCGCAGCTGGCCGCCCACCGGCTGGCCGAAGCCCGCCTCACCGAGTTGGCGGCACGACGCGGCGGCGGCGCTGCGCTGATGGGCGCCATGGACGACATCCTCGCCTACGCCGAACGGCGCACCCGCGCCGCCATCGCGGCCCTGCCCGACGGTTCGTGGCATGCCGAGGCCGCGCTCGAGGGCGACGGGGTCACCGACGACGACATCGTCATCCGCGTGGGCGTCACCATCGCGGGCGACCGCATGACCGTCGATTTCACGGGCACCGACCCGGCGGGGCCCGGCAATCTCAACTGCCCCATCGCCGTCACACGGTCGGCCGTGTACTTCGCCGTGCGCGTGGCCACCGATCCCGACATCCAGGCCTCGGCCGGTGCGTTCGCGCCCGTCACGATCATCGCCCCCGAGGGCAGCGTTGTGCACGCCCGGCCCCCGAGCGCGGTGGCTGCGGGCAATGTGGAGGGGTCGAGCCGCATCACCGACGCC
>CANGAY010000089.1 GCA_947451735.1 Actinomycetota bacterium | reverse complement strand
GGTCATGCCCACCCCGGCAGACGCCTTCGTGCGAAGGCCGTTCGAACCACACCATTCATGCCCTCATCGTATTGCACGGCGATGCACAGCCAGCGGCTGGGACCCATGCCGCCCCTGAAGTACACGACGCCCCGCAGGCGCCAGGGGTGTGGCACCACAAGGTCGGCAGTGGCGATTGCGTGGAACACCTCGCGGCGTCGCATGCACCCGATGTCGGCGTGTGTGCGTGCGATCTTCATGAGTACCCGGTCCGACACCCGTACTGGCCGTGCCATCACTGGATCGATGACCACTGAGTCCTCCGGGAGATCCTCCACGCGCCGTCACGCAGCCACCGGCGGGCCACCGACGTCCATCAGGTCGCGGGCCAGGTCGTCAACCGGCATGCCGTCGGCCTCCGCCTGCTGCAGGGCCACCGCCACGTCGGGCGCCAGGCCAAGCCGCAGCCTGATGGTGGCGTCCATCGCCGCGAGCCACTCGCTCACGCGATCGCAGTGCACCAGCACCGCGCCGGGCTCGCGCGCCATGGCGTCGGCCACGTCGTCGGCGAGGCGGGGCAGTTCGGCACGCCCCTGCACCACGTCCATGAGCGGGTGCCACCGCGTGCCGAACCCCACGTGCGAGTACTCCATGAGGGCGTGGCGCGAGCGCATGCCGCTGACGATGGTGCGCACGCCCTGCTCGTACCACCACGCAAGTTCGGCCTCGCGGCGTGCCACGCGGTGGCTCCTGCCGCCACCGCCCGGGCGTTCGGCGATGACGAGGGCGCCCGGCACGATCCATGCGTGGGGCGGTGGGGTGAAGGTGGCCATGGGTGTCCTCCGGTGTCGGGTTGCGAGGTGGCCACACTCGCCCCGGGCACCGTGACGCATCTACGCGCGAAGGTGCCAAAACCCGCATTGCACTGCGGCATCTGGGCTTACGAAGTCATTACCGCGCACCTCGTATTCCATGAAATCTCCCGACCAAGGTGCCCCTCGACAGCAGCAAGTCACCGGAGGGGAGCCCATGAAGAAGAACGCATTCATCGCCACCGCGGCACTCGCGGCCGTCGGCCTCGGAGCCGGCATCGCGCAGGCAGCACCTGATGTGACGTCCGTCGAGGTACACCGGACGGGCCGCCACAAGGTGGAGGTCGTCGTGCAGGCCGCACACGGCACCACCCTGGCCGCACCGCGCATCTCGGCCACCATCGGCAGCCGCACGCGCGCCGCCAGGGCCATCAACTGGGTGAGCGGCGCACCTGCAACCGACAGCGTGCAGTTCGTCGCCCGGTTCAAGCACCTGCGCCTGGGCATCGGGTCGGTGGCCGCCGTCACCATCGACGCCTGCGACACCACGTGCACCACCATCACGAAGGATGTGACCGTGGTGCAGGGAACGGCGACCGACAACCGCGGCCGCAACCACCCCGAGGACAACCCGCCGGCCCCCCTCCCCGCGGGATCGGTCACCATCGACCAGGCCGTGGCAGCGGCGCTGGCAAACGTGGGCCCGGGAAGCACGCTCATCCTCGTGAAGCGCGACGATGACCCCGGTGTGGCCTACGAGGTGAAGGTGCGAAGCGCCGACGGGGCGCGCGTCGAGGTGAAGATCGCCGCCGACGGCACCGTGGTGTCCTCACACGTCGAGAAGCACGCCGACAAGTAGGCAGTGGCCCGTGCCACCCCCGGCGTCAGTCGGAGGTGGCACGGGCCCACCGTCATCCGTGAGGCCGGGGCGTCACGACATGCGTTGCCCCGCCGCTCACTTCCGGGTACAACACTGTGGCCGCCCCCGCCCAATCCCACGGTCAGGCCCACCCCATGAGCCCCCGCCCCCAGGCGATCGCCGTCCTCATCATCAGCGCCCTCCTCATGGCACTTCCCTGTGCAGGACGCACGCACGGCGCCGTGCTTCCCGACACCGGCGCGACCATCCGTGCCCGGCTCGGCGACCTCCGTGCAGCGCGGGCCGATGCGGTTCGATGCTCGGCGACGGGCGATCGCACCTGCCTGCGGGCACGGGGCCGCTACATCGTCCGCGTCGCCATCACCATGCGCCGCTCCATCGGCCGGGCCGCACCGGAGCCCCTCGGTCCGTCAGCGCGGGTGGCCCTGCACCAACAGATCCAGGCGCTCACCGAGGTGGCCATGGCCGGTCGGGCGCTGGTACGCACCAATGCCGGCGCGGCGGCCCGGGTGCGGCTGAGTGTCGCGCTGAAGCGCCTCGCCCGATCGGCCCATCGACGACCGGTCGACGCTCCCGCTCCGGAGCTCCCCGGCAGCGCGGCCGCACCGCCGGGGGAACCCGACTTCACGTTCACGGGAATGAGTCCGGCGTTCTCGGCGGACGCACCGGACTACGGCATCCGCTGCACAGACGGATACACGTCGGTCACGGTCAACGCACCCGCCGGATCCACGGTGGAGATCGCCGGGAGGGGGCCCGTGACGGGCGCCCGGACCACCGGCGACATCGCGCTGAGCCCCGGCCGTGCGCTCACGATCGCGGTAACCGCCGGCGACCACGTGCGCGAGTACCACGCTCGCTGCCTGCCCGACGACTTCCCGACCTATGCGACGGCGCGTGGGGGTTCGCCGCAGGCCGAGTGGTTCATCACCACCCCCGATCTGTTCGACCTGTCGGGGACAGTCGGGCCGTACGCCGCCGTTTTCGATGCGCACGGGGCACCCGTGTGGTGGCAGCGGATGAGCGCATACGGGGGTGACGCCAAGCTGCTGCCGGATGGCACGCTCGCGTGGTGGGTGAGGGCGCATGACGGCACGCCCGCCCGGTACGAGATCCGCTCGCTCAACGGCACGCTGCTTCGTCACGTGGCGGCGGTGGGAGTGGACACCGATAACCACGACCTGCAGGTGCTGCCAAACGGCAACGTCCTGCTGCTGGCGTATGTGCCGCGCGCGCACGTCGACCTTTCAGCGTTCGGTGGTGGTGCGGACGCCACGGTGCTCGACTCGGAGATCCAGGAGGTGCGTCCCGATGGTTCGCTCGCATGGAGCTGGAACTCGAGTACCCACATGACACTTGCCGAATCAGCGCAGTGGATCCCGCTGCTCGCCAGTCGCACGCCCGTCGACCTGATCCATCTGAACTCGCTGGAGGCGCACGGCGATTCGATTGTCGTATCCGCCCGCCACGCCGATGCGGTGTACTCAGTCAATCGCAGCACGGGCGCCATCGAATGGAAGCTCGGCGGAACGGTGCGCAGCGAGAGCCTGGGCATCGTCGGCGATTCCGAGTTCGGGGCCGCATCGTTCGGTGGGCAGCACGACGCGCGCATCCTCCCCGACGGCACACTCACGGTGTTCGACAACGGCACTCACCGTCAACGAGCGCCTCGCGCACTGCGGTACCGCCTGGATACCGGCGCGCGCACCGCCACGCTCATCGAGGAGATACGGGACTCCGACGTACCCGGTTCCGGTTGCTGCGGCAGCGCACGCCGCCTCACCAACGGCGACTGGGTGATGGGCTGGGGCATGAGCAGCACCAGCACCGAGAACGCCCCGGACGGCACTCGGGTGTTCGGCCTCACCTTCGGTGGAGGCGTCGGCACTTACCGCACCATCCCGGTGGAGCCCGGCGTGCTCGCGCGCAGCGACCTCCGCGCCGCCATGAATCAGATGCCGCCCAGCTAGTCGGGGGTGGCCGCCGCCCTGATCCACCCGGGCACCGGCACGGGCGTGCGTCCGCCCCGCTCGATGCACACATGCGTGAGCTCACCCTCGGCGCACAGCTCGCCGTCGCGCATGAAGCGATGCCGGCTGCGGAATGAGGTGGTGCCCACGCCGCCGGCACTGGTCTCGATGGTGATCACGTCGTCCAGCAGCATGCGCTGGATGAACCGGCACTGGCTGTTGACGATGGGGATTCCCACGCCCTCCTCCAGCAGACGGGTGAACGGCCAACCCAGGTCGGCGACCCACTCGCACAGGCCGCGGTCCATCCATGCGTAGGCCATGGTGAAGTGGATCTGGCTCACGTCCACCTCGCTCATCACGATGCGGCGGGTCTCGACGTGGATGTGGGGCTCGGCGGTGCTCACCGCGCCAGCCTAGCCCGCCCCCGCACCGCCTTTTTCCCGCTCCAAGCGAACTCACGGCCGCCGGAGGGGGGAGCAATGCCCGCGCCCGTGCGTTGAGGGGTACGTCGCGCTGGAACCAGCGCATGCAATTTCCATTTCACGGGAACCTCATTGCTGCAACACTCCGCCACCCCGTAGGACCCCCATGAACGACCCAGGTATCGACACTCCCATCGGCCTGGCCCCGCCGACCCCCGGCGAGGACGAGGCCACCGCCCGGCGCCGACTGTGCCTTGGGGCCATGGCCGGTGCACCCGGCCTGCTGCGGTACGCCGCGCGCTTCGCGCCGTCGCTGGAGGACGCCGAGGACGCCTACCAGCGGTCGATGGAGATCGCGCTCACCAAGGGCCCGGTGGTGGAACAGGGCGAGTTCATCGCATGGCTGCACGTGGTGCTGCGAAACGAGGCCACGAGCCTGGCCCGAAAGCGCACCCGCGAGGCCCCGGCCGACGCCGAGGTGGTGACTGCCGCCGTGGAACGCGCGCACGGGGGCCGCGACGAGCCCTCCGCGGTGGTCGAGTGGAAGGAGCGCTACCGCACGCTGCAGGACGCCATGACCAGCCTGAACGAGGCCGAGCGCATCTGCCTGCTGCTTCGCACCGCCGGGGTGAGCCGCGCGGAGATCCGCACGATGACCGGCTACACCGAGCGGAAGGTGGAGCGCTCCATCGTGCGTGGACGCGAGCGCCTGAACGAGTGGCACCACAGCATGGCCGCGGGCGAGAAGTGCCTGAAGATG
>CANGAY010000088.1 GCA_947451735.1 Actinomycetota bacterium | reverse complement strand
TGCTCGGGCGCGTGCGTGACATGAGCCGCGTCGAGACCCCCGCAATCGCCCGGTACACCAACGATGCCGGCAATCACGTCACCGTCGAACTGCTCAGGCAGACCACCGGGCCAGGCGCCTGAGTGCCCGATCGACCCGCCTTCCGTGCGCTCATGATCGGGGACGTCTTCGGGGCCCCGGGGATGCGCGCGGTCGAGCAGGTCCTTCCGCGCCTGCGCGAGGAGCATGCGCCGAACATCGTCGTGGTCAATGCCGAGAACGCCGCCGCCGGGTCGGGCACCACGCCCAAGCTCGCCAAGGCGCTCCAGCAGGCCGGCGCTGACGTATTGACCGGCGGGAATCACACGCTCCGCCGAACCGAGTACGTGTCGATGCTCGAGGACGACCCCACGGTGCTGCGCCCCGCCAACCTGGTGGCCCGCGGCGCGGGTTCGGGCAGCGTGGTGGTGGACGCCCGTGGGGGCTTCCGGGTGGGTGTGGTCAACCTCATCGGGTCGGTATTCATCGAAGCGGCACAAAGTCCCTTCGCCGTGGTCGATGACATCGTCGACCGCATGCGCCGTGACACGCCGATCGTGCTGGTCGACATGCACGCGGAGGCCACCAGCGAGAAGCGGGCCATCGCCCAGCATCTGGACGGCCGCGCCACCGTGGTGTTCGGCACGCACACCCATGTGCCCACCGCCGACGAGCGCATCCTCGCCGGGGGAACCGCCTACATCAGCGACATCGGCATGACCGGGCCGCACGACTCCATCATCGGGGTCAAGCCCGAGCCGGTGCTGCGCCGGTTCCTCACCGGTCTGCCCTCCAAGTTCGAGCCCGCCACGGGTGACGTGCGCGTGCAGGGCATCGTGGTGGATGCCGGTGCCGACGGGCGCGCGGTGGCCATCACCCGGTTCGACATCCCCGTCGAGGTGCCGGGCTCCTAGCCCCGCTGCTCGATGTGCACCAGGTCGTCCGCGGATTCGGGCGGGCTCTCGATGCGGCGAAGCCATGGGATGCGCCGCACGGCGAGCAGCAGGATGATGCCGCCGGCTACGATGGCGGCGATCAGGCCCCACTGCTCGAGCGTGGGCTCGCCGATCTCGAAGAAGGTGCGGAGGAACGGGATGTTCAGCCCGATGCTCAGCAGCACCACGAAACCGAGCACCATTCCCCACACCCAGGGACGCACCTTGCGCCGCTCCACCCCGCGCTCCAGTTCGATGACCACCGCGAGCCCGAGGAAGGTGGCCGAGAGGATTGCCGCGGTGCGGGCGTCGGCGATGGAGGTGTCGAGCGGGCCGCGCGACAGCAGGTAGGCGGCCGAGATGGCCATGGCGATGATGGCGCCCGCCGGGATGCAGAAGGCCCACAGGCTGCGCATGAAGCTGTCACGGCGCACGGCGCCCGTGCTGGCCGCCAGCGCCAGGAAGAAGGCGGGGATGCCGATGGTGAGCGACGAGGTGATCGACAGCTGCCGCGGTAGGAACGGGTATGCGATGGGCAGCAGCGCGAAGGCCAGTAGCAGCAGGGCCGAGTACACCGACTTGGTGATGAACAGCTTGGCCACGCGGTGGGTGTTGCGGATGATCTGACGCCCGGCCTCGATGGCGTTGGGCAGCGTGCTGAAGGCGTTGGTGAGCAGCACCAGGTCGGCCACGCCCTTGGCCATCTGGCTGCCGTTGCCCATGGCCACCGACAGGCGGGCCTCCTTGAGGGCCAGCACGTCGTTCACGCCGTCGCCGATCATGGCCACGTACTTGCCGTTGGCCGTCATGGCGCGCACCAGCTCGCGCTTCTGCTCGGGGGTGATGCGTCCGAACACCGCGGTGTCCTTCACGATCTCGCGCAGCGCCTCGGGGTCGTCGGGCAGGTCGGGGCCCTGCATGGCGTTGTGGGCGTTCTCGATGCCGCAGGCGGCGGCCACGGCCTCCACGGTGCCCACGCCGTCACCCGAGATGACCTTGACGGTGACGCCCTCGTTCTGCAGGAATCGCACGGTGTCGGGAGCGTCTGAGCGCAGCGCCTCCTCCAGCAGGATGGCGCCGGCGGCCTGCATGGGGGGAAGGTGCCCCATGCCCTTTTGATTCTCATCGAGCGGCTCGGTGCCCGTGGCCACCAGCAGCACGCGGCGGCGCTCGGCCTGCTCGGCGCTGATGCGCGCCTGCAGTTCGGGCGGAATGCTCACGCCCACGCGCTCGAGGATCTCCGGTGCGCCCAGCACCACCGTGCCCACGCCCGGCAGGGTCGCGCCGCTCCACTTGCGCGACGACGCGAACGGCACCTCGGCAGTGGGGGTCACCGCGGTTTCGGGCATGGCCCGGGCAATGGCGTCGGCGGTGCCGTTGCGGGCGGCCGCGCTTGCGGCCAGCAGCCCGGCGGCATGCCGCACCGTGTTCTCGTCGTGCCCCGGGGCGGGCGCCACGCCCACCACGTCGAGGCGGTTCTCGGTGAGCGTGCCCGTCTTGTCAACGCACACAACGTCCACGCTGGCCAGACTCTCGATGGCGTTCAGCTGCTGTGCCAGCGTGCCGATGCGCCCGAGCCGCACGGCGGCGACCGCGAACGTGAGGCTGGCCAGCAGCACCAGCCCCTCGGGTACCAGCGGCACCAGGGCCGCGACCGTGCGCTGTGCCCCATTGACGATGTCGTTCGACAGCCAGAACGACGACACGATCATGAGCGCGGCCATGGGGATCATCACCCAGATGAGCACGCGCAGAATGCGGTTGATGTCGAGCTGCAGTGGCGACAGCCGCACCCGCGTGCCCTTGGCCTCGGCGGCCAGCTTCTCGGCGAACGAGTCGGCGCCGACGGCCGTCACGCGGTACGCGCCCGCGCCGGCCACGCAGAACGACCCCGACAGCACCTGATCGCCCACGGCCTTGGCCACGGCGTCGCTCTCGCCGGTGAGCGCCGATTCATCCAGGCTCAGCACGGTGGCCTGCACCATCTCGCCGTCGGCCACCACCTGGTCGCCGGGCTCCACCATCACCACGTCGCCAGGCACGATCTGGGCGATGGCCAGGTCGGCCACCGCGCCGTCGCGCATCACCCGCCCGTGCGGCGCAACCAGCAGGGCAAGGCGGTCGAGCGTGCGCTTGGCCCGGGTCTCCTGCACGATGCCGATGAGCGTATTGGCGATGAGCACGAAGCCGAACAGCGCGTCGCTGTAGAGCCCGAGGACGAGCATGGGCACCAGCAGAATGGCCAGCACCAGGTTGAACAGCGTGAAGGTGTTCGACCAGACGATCTCCGCATACGACCGACTGGTCTTCGGCGGCCTGCGATCGCCCATCTGCGCACGGATGCGCTCGGCCTCAGCGGTGGTGAGGCCCGTCACATCGGCTGTTGTGGGGGACGGCGGCATCGGGCAGGAGGCTAGCCGGGCAGACCGCCCGGCTCATGCGACCCCCTCACACCGGTGCCAGACACCGGGCGGTGTCTGGCACCGGTGTGAGCGCAGCAACACGCCGCGCATCAGGAAATGCGCTGCCGGAAGGGAGATTCGGGGGTTGAATCGGGTGCCAGACACCGGGCGGTGTCTGGCACCGGGTCAGGCGGTTGGGTGGATCAGTCGTCCGAGAACACCCGGGGGGCGGCGGCCAGGGCGAAGATGATCCAGAGGATCCCGAGTGCGAACGGCAGGTAGCCGACCTCGTCACGGTCGTACCAGCCGCCCCACGTGGTGAGCACGCCGAGTGCGAGAAGGACGGTGACGATCCAGATGGGAAGGCGCTTCAAAGGGACCTCGTGAAGGGATTTGGAGCATTTCGTGGTGCGGCGGGCACTTTACCCGCTTCGGGAGGGTAGTCTCCCGGCCCGCCATGTCAGATCCCACTTCACAGCCGGTGCAGGTGACCCTCGATGAGCGCCCCACGGGCATCGTCGTGTCCGTCACGGGCTCACTTGACGCCAGCACGCTCACCGAGGTGTCCGCGGTGCTCACCGAGGCACAGCGCGACGGCCGCACGCTCTATGTGGACATGTCGGGCGTCACCTTCATCGACTCCCGCGGCCTGGGCGCCCTGCTCGCCGCCAACGAGCGCGCCCGCGAGGGTGCCGCGCAGCTGCGCATCCACGCGCCGTCCGATTCGGTGCGTCGTCTGCTCACGATCTCGGGCGTCACCGCCGTCATCGTCGAGGCAGACGAACTGCCCGCCGCCTAGGCCCCGCAGCACTCCCCCGAAACCCGGCACTTGACGCCGGGTTTACGATCGTTGCATGAGCACGATCTACGAAGTGACGGGCATGACCTGCGGCCACTGCCAGGCCGCGGTTGAAGCCGAGGTGGGTGCGGTCGCCGGCGTGACCGGCGTGCATGTTGACCTGGCCAGCGGCCGGGTTGAGGTGCAGGGCGACGCCGACGACGCGGCGGTGCGTGCCGCGATCGAGGAGGCCGGCTACGCCGCAGCCTGACCAGGGCGCCATCGCCACGCGTGAGGCCGACCTCGCGATTGAGGGCATGACGTGTGCCGCCTGCGTGACGCGGGTGGAGAAGGCGCTCAACAAGGTTGACGGGGCCACGGCGACGGTGAGCCTCGCCACCGAGCGTGCCCATGTGCGGGTGCCCGCGGGCGTTGACGACGACGCCCTCATCGCCGCCGTGCGCGGCGCCGGGTACGACGCCCGCCCCGCGGCCGACGTGCCCATTGACGACACCGACGGCGCCGCCGAGGCCGCAGCGCACCTGCGCACCCGCCTCATCGTGGCGGTGGTGCTGTCGGTGCCCGTGCTGCTCATCTCGATGATCCCGCCCCTGCAGTTCCCGGGCTGGCAGTGGGTGTCGTTCGCGCTGGCCACGCCGGTGGTGTGGTGGTGCGGCTGGACCTTCCACCGCGGTGCGGTGAAGGCGCT
>CANGAY010000087.1 GCA_947451735.1 Actinomycetota bacterium | reverse complement strand
ATGAGCGTGCCACCACCGGGCAGTGGGTGCTCGATGCCCCGCATGGCCGAACGCTGCAGCCGCACCTCGGTGCGCGGGGCCGGCGGCTCGCCCAGTGCGATGGCGGCTGCGGTGGCCGCGGCCATGTTGCGCCGCTCCCATGCCTTCATGTCGCCGAGGTCGAGCGGGATGGCGGGCTCGTCGCCGAAGCGCACCACGCGAATGCCGGCGGCAAGCGCGTCGAGGTGCGGGGCCAGCAGTGGCTCGTCGTCGGGCACCACGGCCGCCCCGCCGTCGCGCAGGCCTCCCAGGATCTCGGCCTTTGCGTCGGCGATGGCCTCCACCGTGCCCAGAAGTTCAAGGTGCACCGGACCCACCGAGGTGATGACCGCCACGTCGGGCGGGGCGAGCTGTGCCAACTCGGCGATCTGCCCCGGGCCGCGCATGCCCATCTCGATCACCGCGACCTCGGTGCTCTCGGGCAGGCCGAGAATGCTCAGCGGCACGCCCACCTCGGTGTTGCGGTTGCCCGGCGTGCCCTCGGCGCGCACGCCGGCGGCGCGCAGCACGGCCACCACGCTGTCCTTGGTGGATGTCTTCCCGTACGAGCCCGTGACCCCCACCACACGTGCGCCCAGACGGTCGAGCGCGCCCCGGCCGATGCGGCCGAGCGCCTCGACCGGGTCGGCGGCCAGCAGCACCGCGGCGTCGGACCGCGCCAGGTCGTCACCCACCTCGGTCCAGGCCTCGGGGCCCACGATCGCTGCGGCGGCCCCCTGCGCGATGGCATCGGCCGCGTGCAGGCCTCCATCAACGTTCTCGCCGCTGACGCCCACGAACAGGCAACCCGGCGTGATGTCGCGAGAGTCGGCGGTGGCGCCCTCCACCACGGTGGTGTCGCGCCCGCCTTCGAGCGTCGCGCCGCTCCAGGCGACCAGATCGGCCACGGTCACCTTCATGCGGCCATCCTCGTGCCCAGCACCTCGCGCGCCACGTCGCGGTCGTCGAACGGGGTGACCACGCCGGCCACCTCCTGACCCGACTCGTGCCCCTTGCCGGCGATCAGCACCACGTCGCCGGGTTCTGCGGCCTCGATGGCCAGGGCGATGGCCGCACGGCGGTCGGGCTGCACCACCAGCTCGGCCGGCCCGCTGGACGCACCCTGCACGATCTGGTCGATGATCGCCGCCGGGTCCTCGCTGCGCGGGTTGTCGGACGTGACGATGCAGATGTCCGACATGGCGCGGCCGATGGCGCCCATCTGGGGGCGCTTACCCGTGTCGCGATCGCCACCGCACCCGAACAGCACGATGACGCGGCCGCTGCCGGCCAGTTCGCGGGTGGTCTGCAGCACGTTCTCGAGCGAGTCGGGCGTGTGGGCGTAGTCCACGAGCACCTGAAAGGCCTGCCCCATCTCGATGGGTTCCAGGCGCCCGGGCACGCCGCGCACCTCGGCGATGCCGCGCGCCACGGCGTCATGCGGCAGCCCCAGCAGCTCGCCCATGGCCACCACGCCGAGCACGTTCTCCACGTTGAAGCGCCCGCGCAGGGGGCTCGCGATGTCGATGGGCCCCCGCGGCGTGCGCACCGTGGCGGTGAACCCGGACGGGCCCATGTGCAGCGCGGTGGGCACCACGTCGGCGTCGTCGCGATCAACCGAGTACCCCAGCAGGGGCAGCTCGGACGCCAGTCGGCGGCCCGCGGGGTCGTCCAGATTCACGGCCCCCGGCGGGTTGGGCCCCTCGTCGGCCAGCCGGTGGAACAGCAGGCGCTTGGCCTGGAAGTACGACTCCTCATCACCGTGGTAGTCGAGGTGGTCGCGGGTGAGATTGGTGAAGATGGCCGCGGCGAACCGCAGCCCCGCCGCACGGTGCTGGTGCAGCGCGTGCGACGACACCTCCATGGCGCAGGCCGTGTCGCCGGCGGCGCGCATGCGCGCGAGCAGCGCCTGGATCTCCACGCTCTCGGGCGTGGTGTGCGTGGGCACCGACGACTCGCCGCCCACACGCAGTTCCACCGTGCCGATGACCCCACAGGGCATTCCGGCCGCCTGCAGCACCGAGTGCGCCAGGTACGCCGAGGTGGTCTTGCCGTTGGTACCCGTGATGCCGACCACGGTCATGTGCGCGGAGGGGTCGCCCTCGAGCAGCGCGGCCATCAGGGCCATCGCCACGCGGGAATCGGGCACCACCACCTGCGGCACGTCCAGGTCGAGCGGGCGCTGCACCACCAACGCCGAGGCGCCGCGCGAGACGGCATCTGCCGCGTACTCGTGGCCATCGCTGCGCGAGCCCACCAGACACGCGAAGGCGTCGCCCGGGGTGACGTCGCCCGACCGGTACCGGATGGCCGCGACGTCCACGGTATCCGCGGTGGCGGCCGGGGGTGCCAGTTGCGCACCGGGAACCGCGCGGGTCAGGTCGTTGAGCCTCATCCGGACGGCCACGTTACCAGTGGCACCGGAGGCCCCGGCTAGGGCGCGATGTGCAGGTGCTGCAGGGCGAATTCACCGATCTGCTCGAACGCCGGTGCCGCCACCTGACCGCCGTAGTAGCTGCCGTTGGTGGGCTCATCCACCATGACCGCCACCACGATTCCGGGGTGCGTGGCAGGCGCGTATCCCACGAACGACGCCACGTAGCTCTCGATGTACTTGCCCGTCTTCGGGTCGATCTTGTTGGCGGTACCGGTCTTGCCACCCACGGTGTACCCGGGGATCTTGGCTTCCTTGCCGGTTCCGTCGTCGCTCACCACCTTCTGCAGCATGATGTTCACCTGCTCGGCCGCAGCCGGGGTGAGGATCTGCTGGCCGCGCGGGTGCGTGGGAACCGTGTTGCCCACACGCTGGATGAGGTGCGGCGGCACCATGCGGCCACCGTTGGCGATGGCGCCGTAGGCCTCGGCGATCTGCGCCAGCGTCACGGCGACACCCTGCCCGATGGGGATGTTGAGGATCGACGTACCCGACCACTGGTCGCGCGGCAGCACAATGCCCCCCACCTCACCGGGATAGTCGATACCCGTCTTGGCGCCGAACCCGAACTTCTCGATCCAGTCCTGCACCTTCGTCGCGCCCATCTTCTGGGCGATCATCACCGTGCCGATGTTGCTGGAGTTCTGCAGGATCTCCTGCGTGGTCCAGGCCACCGAGCCGCGGTCGTGCGACTCGTGCAGGGTGCGGTCGTACAGCGTGAGGGTGGGCGGCAGGTCGAACATGGTGTTGCGCGTCACCGTGCCGTCCTGAATGGCGCCGGCGATCGTGACGAGCTTGAAGGTGGAACCCGGCTCGTAGGTGTCGGTGATCGGACGCATACGCTCAGTGTCGGGCGTGATGGTCTCGGGCTTGTTGGGGTCGTACCCCGGCACCGTGGCCATGGCCAGAATGGCCCCGTCCTTCGGACGCATGACGATGGCCGATGCCGCCTTGGCGTTGTTGGCCAGGCGCACGCCCTCGAGCACGGTCTCGACCTTCTGCTGGATGGCGCTGTCGATGCTGAGCGTCACGGTCTTGCCGGCCACGGGCTCGGTGTCATCGAGGATGCGCAGGGTGGCGCCGCTGGGATCGCGGGCCTCATGACGCTTACCCGGGGTGCCCTTGAGCTGGCCGTCCATGGCCTTCTCGAGGCCCGTGAGGCCGGCGCCGTAGTCGTCGGTCATGCCGATCATCTGCGACCCGACGGTGCCCAGCGGGTAGAGACGCTTCTGGGCGTCGGACAGCGTGATGCCGGGCAGGTCGAGCTTGCGCAGGTAGGCCGCGCGCTGCTGATCGACGCCCGTGTTGAGCATGGCGTACCCGCCATCGCCCTGCAGCCGGCGCGCCACCTCGTCGGGCGACAGCTCCACCGCCGTGGCGATCTTGTCGGCGGTGCCTTGCTTGTCCTTCACCAGGTACGGCGTGGCAGTGACCGCGGTCATGTGCTTGTCAACGGCCAGTTCGCGCCCGTCGGCCGACACGATCGCGCCGCGCGGCGCCTGCACCTCGTGGATGACCTCGTGCTGGGCACGCGCCTTCTCGGTGAGTTCGCCGGCCTGCACGGTGGCGATCCACCCCGCGCGCGCGCCGAATACCGCGAGCACCAGGAGGGTGCCGATGCTGAGGTAGCGCACACGGCGCGACCCGGTCCTGTCCGCTGCGGCCCGCGCCTCCTTGGCGCGGCCCTTGCTAGCGCGTCCTCGGCGCTTGTCCGGGCGTGACACGGGCATCAAGTGGGACGTTGACGTAAGTGAGACCGGTACCGGGCGCCTGCACCATTCCGAGGCGCTTCGCCGCCTGATCGACCACCTCGCCGTCCTTCTGCGCGAGCTTGGCGCGGAGCTTCAGCACGTCGCTCTGCACCTGGTCGTACATGTCGACGGTGCGGCCGGTCTGGGTGGTGAGGTTGAGGCGGGCCACGTTCACCCACACCACCCCGCCGAGCAGGATGGCGATGAACGGGATGACGATCCAGGCGAGGCGCACGCCATGCAGCTGCACGCGCTGGAAGCGGCGGCTGCGGCCGGACGGCGGCGGCACCAGCCGCGGCCTGGGGCGCGCGGGCGGTGCGTGGCGCGGTGCGGGTGCGGCGACGCGGGCGGCGGCTCCCCGGGTGCTCATGCCTCCACCTTCTGGATCACGCGCAGGCGGGCCGAGTGGGCACGCGGGTTGTGCGCAATCTCCGCGGTGACGGCCTTGACGGCGCGCGGGGTGACCATGCGGCCCTCGGGCGTCTTGCCGCAGCCGCACACGGGCATGTCGGGCGGGCAGATGCAGCCGCGGGTGCGGTCGCGCATGAACCGCTTGGTAATGCGGTCCTCCAGCGACTGAAACGAGATGACGGCCAGGCGGCCACCCGGGCGCAGCATGTTGAAGGCCCGCGGCAGCGCCTGCT
>CANGAY010000086.1 GCA_947451735.1 Actinomycetota bacterium | reverse complement strand
CGGGGGATCTCCAGCTTCTCGACCGCATGATCGAGGATTCGCTCGTTTGCCTGGTGGGCCACCAGCAGGTCAACGTCGTCCACGGTGAGCCCCGCTGCCTCGAGCAGGCGCGTGGCCGAGTCGATCATGATGCGGGTGGCGAAGCGGAACACCTCGCGACCCTGCATCTGGATGCAGAGGTCTTCGTGGGTGACGCCCTCGGTGCGCGACGGCGTGCGCGACCCACCGGCGGGGATGCACAGGATGTCGCGGCCCGATCCATCGGCGCCCAGTTCGAACCCGATGACGCCATCACCCTGCGCGCCCTCGGTCTCGGCCTCCACCATCGCCGCGCCCGCACCGTCGGCGAACAGCACGCACGTGGAGCGGTCCTCCCAGTTGACGATGCGCGACAGGGTCTCCGACCCGATGACCAGCACCTTGCGGGCGAACCCCGACTCCACCATCGCGGTGGCGTGGGCGAATGCGTAGACGAAGCCGCTGCACACGGCGTTCATGTCCACCGCCGCGGCGGCGGTGGCGCCCAGGCGCTCGGCAACCAGGGTGGCAGTGGGCGGGAAGATGTGGTCGGGCGTGGTGGTGGCCACGATGATCAGGTCGATGTCGGATGCACTGGTGCGCGTGGCGCGCAGCACGCGCTCGGCAGCGGCCACCGCCAGGTCCGACGTGGCCTGGTCGTCGGCCGCGATGCGCCGCTCGCGGATTCCCGTGCGCTCGCGGATCCACTCGTCGGTGGTGTCGACGATCTCGGTGAGTTCGGCGTTGGTGAGCACCCGATCGGGCAGGTACGACGCCACGCCGGTGAGGCGCGCGCGGGGACGGCTCTTCCCCGCCAGGGCCAGCACGCTCAGCCCGCCCCTTCACGATCGACGATGGCGAACTTGAGGATGGCCGTGCAGGCGACCTCGTCGCCCACGCGTGCCTCGGCCTCGGCTTCGCCGATGGGGCCGCGCTGCCGCGTGACCCGCGTGGACATGTCGAGCACGTCACCCGGTCGCACCGGGCGGCGGAACTTCACCTTGTCAATGCCGGCGAACAGCGCCAGCTTGTCGCGGCTCTCGGGCAGCGACAGCGCGGCCAGCGCACCGGTCTGCGCAAGTGCCTCGACGATGATGACCCCGGGCATGATGGGCTCGCCGGGGAAGTGCCCCTCCAGGAAGGGCGTGGCCGGATCGAGCGTCCACCGCGTACGTGCCGACTCCCCGGGCACGAGCTCGATGATCTCGTCCACGAAGAGAAAGGGCTCCCGGTGGGGAAGAATGTCTCTGGGGTCAGGAAGGCTGCTCACGACCCGAGAAGGGTACCCGTTTCGTATCCTCCACCGCGTGACCTCCGAAAGCCCAGCCACGCCCATCGCCGCACCTGACGGAACGCACTCATCCGAGTGCCCCATCTGCGGCATGACCGGGGGCCGGGAGATCCTCACCGCACGCGACCACCGACGCGGCACGCCGGGTGAGTTCCGGGTGGTCGAATGCCCGTCGTGCCGCCTCGGCCGCACCGACCCATGGCCCGACGACCCGGGTGCGTGGTACCCCGACGAATACCCGCAGCATGGCGACCGGCAGTCGCTCACGGCGCGTGCCTCGGGTGCTGCGCTGCGCCGTGCCGCACGGCCGGGGACGCGTCGGCTGGGGCGCCTGCTCGGGCGGGCGGTACCCGAGGCCGAGACCGGTGGCCCCGTCGCACCCGGGTCCCGCATTCTCGACGTCGGTGCCGGCACCGGCACCGCGGTCGCGGCATTCCGCGCGGCCGGACACGACGCCTGGGGCGTTGAGCCGTCGCTGCGCGCTGTGGTGGTGGCCGAGAGCCGGGGCACCGATGGCGTGGTGGCCGGATCGCTTGACGACGCCCTCGATGCGGGCCTCATCCCACCCGGCCCGTACGACGTCATCCGCATGAGCCAGGTGCTCGAGCACGTGAGCGATCCGCTCGCATTGCTCAAGCGCCTGCGCGAGATCATCGCCCCCCAAGGGCGTCTCATCGTCGGTGTGCCCAACCTCGACTCGCTGGCGCGACGCATGACCGCCGGCGCCTGGGACGGCCTGGAGCTGCCGCGGCATCTGATGCATTACACGCGCGAGTCGCTCCTCTGGGTGCTCTCCCTCGGGGGTTTTCGCGTCACCCAGATGCGCACGGCGCCACTGCTCGGCGTGCTTCCCGGGTCAATCGACGCCCGCACGGCGGGTGGCGACCGTCAGCGGGGCTGGAGCGACGCGCTGCCCGTGCGAGTGGCGATGTACCCGGTGGAGTGGGCGCTCGGCGCCGTGGGGCAGGGCGACGGCATCGTCGCCGTCGCCGAGCCCGCCATGCCGGTCACCTAGGGGCGGCCGCCCGGCGCGGCGCCTTCCCGCGGGGCCACACCCGAACCGGTACGCACGCGTGGTCCGTGCCGGTTCGGTGCGCGGCTACTCCTCCGCGTCCTCCGCGGGGATGTCGCCCGTCTCGGCATTGGCACCATCAACGGCATCCGGGACGCCCTCGGCGACGACCGCCTCATCGCCATCCACCTCGTCCACGGGGCCCTCCGACTCGTCCACCGGCGCGCAGGTCACCACCTGGTCCTCGTCGCCCACGTCCATCAGGCGCACGCCCTCGGTGCTGCGACCCATGCGCTTCACCGAATCAACCTCGATGCGGATGACCTGGCCGTTCTTCGACACCAGCAGCAGGTTCTGGCCGGCCCGCACGATGCGCGCGGTGATGAGCTCGCCCTTCTTGTCGCTCACCTTGATGGTGCGCACGCCCTTGGTGGGACGCCCCTTGCTGGGGTACTCGGTGAGTGCCGTGCGCTTGCCGTAGCCGTTGCCGGTGACCACGAGCAGGTCGCACTCGTCGTCGGCAACGCCGATGGCCAGCACCCGGTCGCCCTCGTCGAGGTTCATGGCGCGAACGCCTTGCGTGCCGCGACCCGTGGCACGCACCTTCTCCTCGTCGAAGCGCGCGGCCTGACCACGTGCCGACACGATGAGCAGGTCGGCGTCGCCGTCCGTGAGCTGCACGCCCACCAGTTCGTCGTCGTCGGACAGGCGGATGGCGATGATGCCCGCCTCCTTCAGCACCGTGTTGTAGGCGGCGAACTCGGTCTTCTTCACCATGCCCTGCTTGGTGGCCAGCACCAGGTACTTGCCCTCGCCGTAGTCGCGCGTGTTGAACACCTGCCTGATCTCCTCATCGGGCAGCAGGGCCAGCACGTTGGCGATGTGGCGGCCGCGGGCATCGCGGGCGGCCTGCGGGATCTCATGCACCTTCTGGCGATACACGCGGCCCTGGTTGGTGAAGAACAGCAGGTAGTCGTGCGTGGAGGCGATGAACAGGTGGTCAACCCGGTCCTCGTCCTTCAGCTTGGCGCCGCGCAGACCCTTGCCCCCGCGCCGCTGGGCGCGGTACGTGGTCACCGGCAGGCGCTTGATGTAGCCGCCCGAGGTGATGGAGATGACCATCTCCTCTTCCGCGATGAGGTCCTCGAGGTCGATCTCGCCCTCGGCCGGGATGATCTCGGTGCGGCGCTCGTCGGCGTACTTGCCGCGCACCTCGCTGAGCTCGTCGCGGATCACCTGGTACACGCGGGCCTCGTCGCCGAGGATGGCGCGCAGTTCGGCGATCTCGGCCTGCAGCTCGTCGTACTCGGCCTGGATCTTGCCGGCCTCCAGCTGCGTGAGTCGCTGCAGACGCAGGTCGAGGATGGCGCGCGCCTGCAGCTCGGTGAGGCTGAACTCCGCCATCAGGCCGTTGCGGGCCTCCTCGGGGTCGGCAGCGCGACGGATGAGCGCGATGACCGCGTCGATGTCCTTCAGCGCGATGAGCAGGCCCTCCAGCACGTGGGCCCGGGTCTCGGCGCGCTCCAGACGGAACCGCGAGCGACGGCGGATGACGTCGCGCTGGTGGTCGAGGTAGTGACGGATGAAGTCGCGCAGCGACAGCGTGCGCGGCACGCCCTCCACCAGCGCGATGGCGTTGACGCCGAACGTCGTCTGCGCCTGCGTATGCTTGTAGAGCTTGTTCAGCACCACCTTCGGCACCGCGTCGCGGCGCAGTTCCACCACCACGCGGATGCCGTCGCGGCCGCTCTCGTCGCGCAGATCGGCGATCTCCTTCAGCACGCCGTCGTTGGCCAGGTCGGCCATCTTGCGCAGCATGTCCGACTTGTTCACCTGGTACGGCAGCTCGGTGAACACGATGGCGTTGCGGCCGTGCTTGAGCGGCTCGTTGTGCGCCAGTCCGCGCACCACCACCCGCCCGCGGCCGGTGCGGTACGCCTCGCGCACGCCCGTCATGCCCACGATCTGGCCGGCCGTGGGGAAGTCGGGGGCCTTCACGTGCTGCATGAGTCCGTCGACGTCGATCTCGGGGTCATCGATCATCGCGATGCAGGCGTCGATGACCTCGCCGAGGTTGTGCGGCGGGATGTTGGTGGCCATGCCCACCGCGATGCCGGCAGACCCGTTCACCAGCAGGTTGGGCACACGGCTCGGCAGCACTGTGGGTTCGCGGCGGCGGTCGTCGTAGGTCGCGGTGGTATCCACCGTGTCCTCGTCGATGTCGCGCAGCATCTCGGTGGCGTACTTCGAGAGGCGCGCCTCCGTGTACCGCATGGCGGCGGCGGAGAACTCCTGCGATCCGAAGTTGCCCTGGCCATCCACCGTGGGGTAGCGGCTGTTGAAGTCCTGCGCCAGGCGCACCAGGGCGTCGTAGATGGCGGAGTCGCCGTGGGGGTGGTACTCACCCATCACGGTTCCCACGATGTTCGCGCTCTTCACGTACCCGCGATCGGGCTGCAGACCGCGGTCGTGCATTGCGAACAGCACGCGGCGGTGCACGGGCTTCAGGCCATCGCGCACGTCGGGCAGGGCGCGGCCCACGATGACGCTCATGGCGTAGTCGAGATACGAGGAGCGCATCTCCT
>CANGAY010000085.1 GCA_947451735.1 Actinomycetota bacterium | reverse complement strand
TGCACCCCCGTGGGCAGGTCGACCTGGGCCAGCGCGGCGTAGTCGAGCATTGCCAGCATGGGCCCGCCGCGCGCGAGGGCCACGCGGGCGCGCATGGCCACCGCATCGCAGCGGTCACCCCCGAGCACGGCCACCTCCACACCCAGCCGACCCGGCGCCAGCACCGATTCGAGCGTGCCCCGACGGCGCGGCACATCGCTCACCACGGCCACCACGCCGCCATCGGCCCCGGCCAGGGCGACAATCAGCGACAGGGCGCGCCCCTCAGCCCGGCGATCGAACACCGCCGCAGGGCGTGCGGGCTCGTCCGGCGTGTGGGCCGCGCCGAACGGGGCGTCGATGAGGGCGCGGAGCGCGGCGGCGTCCACGCGCTCGGCACACGACACATCGCATGCCGTGGGGCACCCGCCGGGCACCGCGGGTCCGGCAGGCAGTTGCACCAGCGCCTCCAGGGTCACGCGCGGGCCCACGGTGTCCTGCCACCGCTCCACCTCGAGACGTGCGATGGCGTCGTACCGGGCGCCCTCCCCGGCCTCCTGCAGCCCCGGGGCACGATTGCCCATGCTGAACCCGATGGCCGGCGCCATCACGCCGCCAGCCGAGAGCCGCGCCTTCAGGTGCCGGCCATCCCCCACCCGCGAGATACCGGTGATGGCGGCGCCCGGAATGACCACCCGGGGCTCGGGATTGCCACGGCCGAATGGCGCGAGTGCCTCAAGCGCCTCGGCAGTGGCCAGGGTGAGGTCGGGGCCGCCGGCCACCGCATCCACCTCGCGGGTGCGTGCCCGCGTGATGTCGGCCCGCCGCCCCGCCGCCGACTGCTCAAGCGCCGCCCGGAACGTGGCGATGTCGTCGGTGGCCAGCGACACGCCCACCGCGCCACTGTGGCCACCCCAGCGCGTCAGCACCCCGTCGGCGTCGCCCACGATGGCGTGCAGATCAACCCCCGGCATGCTGCGGCCCGAGCCCTTGGCCTCATCACCGCTCACCGACAGCACGATTGCCGGGCGCGCAAAGCGATCCACAAGGCGCGATGCCACGATGCCCACCACCCCCTCGTGCCAGCCCTCGCCCGACACCAGCGTGATGGGTGCCTCGCGCCGGTCATCGGGCTCGGACTCCACGATGGCGATGGCCTCCGCCGTCACCTGACGCTCCACGTCACGCCGCTCGGTGTTGAGCGCCCACAGCTCCTCGGCCAGCGCACGGGCCTCACGCTCGTCGGTGGCCAGCAGCAGATCGAGCGCCCGGCCGGCGTCCCCCAGCCGCCCCGCGGCGTTGATGGCCGGTGCGAGGGTGAACGACAGCCCACGCGGCGTGATGGCCCGGTGGTTCGATCCGCCCACCCCGCACAGCGCCACGATGCCCGGCCGCTCGCCGCGCCTGATGGCCGTCATGGCGCGATGCACCAGGCGGCGGTTGTCGCCGATGAGCGGCACGGCGTCGGCCACGGTGGCGAGACCCGCCAGGTCCACCCCCGCATCGGCCGCGGGCGACAGCAGGTCGCCGTCCATCTCGCGCGCGATCACACGCGTGACGTCGAACACCACCCCCGCGGCGGCCGGCAGCGCGTCCATGCCGCGGCCGAGCGCCGGGTTGGCGAGGATTCCCGGGGGGCGCGCACCGCCTGCCAGGTGATGGTCGATCACCACCACGTCCATGCCCAGTTCGTGCGCCCGGGTGAGGGCCTCCACGCTCGAGGTGCCGCAGTCAACGCAGGTGATCACGCGTGCGCCGTCATCGGCAAGGCGCTCCACGGTGGCCTCCGACACCCCGTAGCCATCCGTGAACCGGCTGGGCAGGAAGGTGATGACATCCGCGCCGCGGGCCCGGAGCGCCCCCGCGAGAATGGCGGTGGAGCACACGCCGTCGCAGTCGTAGTCGCCGTGGATGGCGATGCGCTCGCCCCGCCGGATGGCCTCGATCAGGCGCGTTGCGGCGGCACCCACCCCGTCGATGGTCTCGGGGTCCGACAGGTCGCCGTCGGCCGCCAGGAACTCCCGTGCCGCAGCGGGATCGGCCAGACCCCGGCGCACCAGAATCCAGGCCATGGGCTCGGGGCATTCAAGGGCATCCTGCACCCGCCGCACATCCGCGTACGACACCCGTGAGGTGCGCCACGGCGGGGGTTCAGGGCTCGTGTGCGGTGCGGTCATCGGCCCGGCCGACCGTACCACCGCACACGGATGCCGCCGCGTGGCCTGCGCCCGGCTACCAGGATCCGGAGCGGATCATCCCCCAGACGATCCACACGAACAGGATGAGGCCTGCCACGAAGCCCGGCACGCCCACCCATGCCAACCCGAAGATGTGCGGCCCCGTCTGCACCAGCGTGCCGATGAGCGCCGACCCGAGGATGACCGCCGACGCGATGAGCGCGATGGCCACGCGGTTTGCCGCCGCGAGCCCCTTGTCGCTCGCGGCCCGCAACTCCTCGAGGTTGATGGTGATGTGCACCTCGCCGTCCTTGAACTCCTCGAGGAGCTCGGACATCTGGAACGGGTAGTCGAGGAGCGCGTTGGCGTAGCGCCCGATGTCGGTGCCCACCCGCGAGCCGATGCGACGGGGGCTGAAGCGCTCCAGGTACAGGCGGCGTGCGTACGGGCGGGCGGTGTCGAACACGTTGAAGTCGGGCGAGATCTGCAGCGCCACGCCGGCGAGGGTGGCCAGCGCCTTGTCGAGCAGGATCCACCGCGACGGCAGGGTGATCTCGAGCTCGTAGATGATGCCGAAGATGGCGTGCAGCGCTCCGCGCACGTCGATCTCGTCCATGGCCGCACCGTGGTACTGGGCCATCACCTCGGCCAGCGCCTGCACGAACTCCTGCTCCACCTCGCGCGGGTACTTGATGCCCAGCGCCTTGAGGTCGCGCGGGATGCGATCGACGTTCTGGTCGATGATGTCGCCGAACAGGCGCACCGACGCCTCGCGGTCGGTTGTTGACAGCGCCCCAACCATGCCGAAGTCGATGAGCCCGATGTGATCGGGCCCGATCACCATGATGTTGGCCGGGTGCGGATCGGCGTGGAACAGGCCGTCCTGGAAGATCATCTGCATCCACGACTCGGCGATGCGGGCGGCCAGCGTGCGCCGCTCCTCCCCCGTCATCAGCTCCAGATCGGTGTGGGCCAGCGGCAGCCCCGCGATGCGATCCATGGTGAGCACGCGCTCGGTGGTGCGGCGCCAGTGCACCTTGGGCACGTCCACGTGATCGTTGCCCGCGAAGTTGGCGCGCACGGCCTCGCAGCTTCGGGCCTCGTTGCGGTAGTCGAGCTCGTGGCGCACCGTGCGCGCGAACTCGTCAACCAGCCCGGTGAGGTCGATGAACGACAGGCGCTTCACCCGGTCCTTCATCAGCCCGGCCAGGCGGTACAGCAGGTCGATGTCGGCGGCCATTGATGCCTGCGCCTCGGGGCGCTGCACCTTCACCACCACCTCGTCACCGCCCGGCAGGCCCGCAACGTGCACCTGCCCCACCGATGCCGACCCGATGGGCTCCTCGTCGAACCACTCGTAGGCCTGCTCCAGCGTGAGGCCCAGGTCCTGCTCCACCACCGCGCGGATGCGGTCGAACGGCTCGGGCTTCACGTCGTCCTGCAGGCGCCTCAGTTCGACGATGATGTCCTGCGGCACCACGTCGGGGCGGGTGGCCAGCAACTGCCCGAACTTGACGAACGTGGGGCCGAGCTCCTCGAGCATCAGCTTCACGCGGATGCCGCGGGTGGAGCGGTCGTCCGCCGGTTCATCCGACGACGGATCGCCGCGACGGAACACATAGCCGAAGCCATGCTTGGTCGCGATGCGCGCGATCTCGCGCAGTCGCGACATCGTGGTCCGTCGCTCCTGCCGGCTCATGGGCTGTGCCTAGCCGGCGTCCGGCCCGGGTGCCGCAGGTGCGGACCCGGTGTGCTCCTCAAGCAGGCGGATGCGGTGCTCGAGGTCGCTGATGCGCTGGTCCACGTCGGCCAGGTCGTCGCGTTGGGCGATTCCGAAGTCGCGCAGCAGGCCCTGCATGCCGCCCTCGATCTTCCCCACCAGCCCGGCGGCGCTGCCGCCACCGGCCTGACGCGCCCGCTCCATCAGGTGGTCAACCGTGAGGCGTCCCTCCTCCTCGCCCAGCTGACCACGGCGCACCAGGTCGTCCACGATGGCCTCGGCGCGCTCGCGGGTGAGCGCCGCAGCGCCCACGGCCACGAAGATCGCCTGCTCCACTGCCTCACGTACACCCATCACGACCTCCTCCGGCGACGAACCTGGCCATGGCGCCGCTCACGTTCGGGTGGCGGAGCCGGGGCCGGCTTGTCGGTGGATGATGACGCATCGCCCGCCGGCGCGTCGGACGGCGCGGTCGGTGGTGGCGTCGGCGGCGTCGGTGGCGGACTGGGCGGCGTGTCGTCGACCGGGGGCTCCGGCTCGTCGTCCTGCGGGGTGTCGTCGCGCATCAGCGACGGCACCGGCGCGTCGGCCTGCAGTGCCGCCTCGGCGCGCTCCAGCACGTCCATGTCCACGCCGTCCACCTCGTAGCGCTTCGTCTCGCGCTCCGAACGCTTGCGGGCCTTTGCGGCACGCTTCCTGCCCTCGGGCTGGTGCTCCTTCCAGATGGCCGCGAGCGGTGCCGCGATGAGCACCGACGACAGGCCGCCCGAGAGCAGACCGATGAGCAGCGCGAACGCGAAGTCGCGCAGCGTGCTTCCGCCGAAGATGAAGAGCAGCAGCACGGGCACGATGGCCGTGAGGCCGGTGATGATCGACCGGTTCAGGGTCTCGTGCACCGAGCGGTTGACCACGTCCTTGTAGCGCGCGTTCCGCATGAGCGGCGCGTTCTCGCGGATGCGGTCGAACACCACCACCACGTCGTACAGCGAGTATCCGAGGATGGTCAGCAACGCGGCCACGGTCGCGCTGGTCACCTCCCTGCC
>CANGAY010000084.1 GCA_947451735.1 Actinomycetota bacterium | reverse complement strand
GACGGCGTGCTGTCGTGCATCACCGGCGACGGGCCCATTCTGGGTGAGGCGCTCTGCACCCACCCGGGCGTGGACAAGGTTGCCTTCACCGGGTCGCGCCGCGTTGCCGAGCAGATCGCCGCATGGGCATCGCCCCGCCTCAAGGCGCTGTCGCTCGAGCTGGGCGGCCACGGCGCGCTGCTGGTGCTGGACGACGCCGACATCGACACGGCGGTCGAGGTGGCCCTGGTGCAGGGCTTCGCCAACTGCGGCCAGGCGTGTTACTCGGTGAACCGCATCCTCGTTCCGCGCGCGATCGAGGCCGAGTTCCTCGACAAGCTGCGCCCCGGCATCGCCGCGCTCAACCTGGGTCCGATGGCCACCGACCGCGGCCGCGAGCGCCACCAGATGCTGATGGACGACGCCCGCGCGAAGGGTGCGACGGTCGAGGGCGGTGAGTTGCTCGAGGGCAACTACGTGGCCCCCGCGCTGGTGACCAACGCCGGCCCGGGCGTGCTGCTGGTTGACGAGGAGCCCTTCACCCCCGTGGTTGCCGTGCTGCCGTACGACGACCTGGAGGACGCCATCGCCGAAGTGAACCGCCCCGACTACGGGCTGGTGTCGTACCTCTGCGGCGGTGAGTCGCGGCGCACCCTCGAGACCGCCGAGCGCATCGAGTGCGGCACGGTGGCGGTCAACGGCTGGCGCGTGGTGGTGCCGTACGCGCCCTACGCCGGCTGGAAGGGTTCAGGTCTCGGCGCGGAACTGGGCCAGCCCGGCCTCGAGGCCTTCATCCGCTGGCAGCACCTGCGGGTGCTCGCCTAGGCCTCAGGGCCCTGCGGCCGCGTGCACGCGCCGCGCGAACACCAGCTGCTCCACCTTGGGCCGCGATCCCGCCAGACCGGAGTCGCCCACGCCGCCCACCACCAGATGTGGGTCCTGGTACAGCGGTCCCTCGTTGATGGTGATGCGCGCGCCCTTGAGGGCATCGGCCACCACCCATGCGCGGTCGGGTGGGCCGAACACCGCGGCGCCCAGGCCGAACGGCGAGTCGTTGGCCAGCGCCACCGCGTGACGCGCGTCGTCGGCGATGGCCAGTCCACGCAGCGGCGCGAACGACTCATCGCGCCACAGCCGGGTGCCGAGCGCGGTGGAGGGCAGCAGCACCACGGTGGGGGTGAGCGCACCGCTCACCTCGCCATCGCCGGCGATGACGATTCCGCCCGCCTCGGTGGCCTCGTGCAGGTCGGCCAGCGCGCGATCAAGTGCGGGGCCGGCGATGGGCGCCACGTCGGTGCGGTCGTCGTCGGCCGGGCCGGTCACCAGGTCGCCCACGGCCTCGATGAGGCGGGGCACGAACTCGTCGCGCGCGTCGCGCTCCACGATCAGGCGCTTGGCGGCCATGCAGAGCTGCCCGGCGTTGGCGAACCCACCGAGTGCCGCCGCTGCCGCCGCGCGATCCATGTCGGCACCGGCCAGCACCACCATGGCGTCGTTGCCGGATGCCTCGGGGATGTACGGGCGCATGGTGGCGCCGTCGGCGTAGGCCGCCGCCAGCCGTGCCATGTGGCGTCGGCACGTCGCCGTGGATGCGTGCGCCACCACGGCACCGATGCCCGGTGCGGCGATCATGGCCTCGGCCTCCTGGGGCGGAGCGGTGACCACCTGCACGGCGCCGAGCGGCCAGCGGTAGGTGAGGCACTCGAGCACCCGCGCGGTGGTGCCGCCCACCCGTCGCGACGGGCGCGCCAGCACCGCGTTGCCGCCCGCGAAGCCCGAAGCCGCGATGAGCGTGGGCACCCAGATGGGAGAGTTCGCGGAGTGCCAGCCGAACACCACGCCGTACGGCGCGAACTCCAGCCGCGTGCTGCCCGACCGGGCCGGTACCTCGCGTGCCCTGATGCCCTCGGCCAGATCGGGCAGGGCATCCAGCAGGTCGAGGGCGCTTGCGATCTCGCGCCGCGCGAACTTGCGGGCCTGGCCGGCCTCGGCCACTGCAAGATCCTCGATGGCCTGCGACTCGGCGGCGATGGCCCGGGCGCCCGAGGCGATCAGGTCGAGCCGGGCGTCGAGGTCGAGCTTCGCGGCCTCCTGCACGCCGTAGTCGGCGGCCTCGATCATCTGCTGGGCGGTGCTCATGGCGAGTGAGTCTACGAGTCGCGTGCCCGCGCGCATCCGCATCTCCGGGCCACCCGACGCGATCGCCCGCGCCTTCGCGGCAATCGCCGATCTGGAGCCGGTTGCGTGGTGCGACACCGGCATCGAGTGCGCGCCGCTCGCCGGCGGACGCGACCCCGCCGATCAGGCACCGCGCCTGGCCGCGCTCATGCTGCCGTGGGTGGAGGTGGCGGGTGCGTCACCACCACTGCCGTTCCCTGCCGCGGTCGGTGGCGGCGTGTACCGCCGGTCGCCGGGTCATGCGCCCGCACCCGACGGGCTGCCCGAGATCATCCTGACGGCGGGGGAGGGGTTCGGGCTGGCCGAGCACCCCACCACCGGCATGTGCCTGGAGTTGCTGGCCCTGCTTCCCGATGGACCGGCGCTTGATGCCGGGTGCGGCAGCGGCACCCTGGCGCTGGCCTGGGCGCGCCTGGGCAGGGGCGATGTGCTGGCGGTTGATCTGGACCCCAGGGCGGTGACGCAGACGGCGGCGTCGGCCGAGGCCAGTGGACTGAGCCACCGCATCGAGTGCCGCCGCGCGGCGTTCGACCAGATCGACCCGGCGCAGATCGCCCGCCGCGTGGTGCTGTCGAACGCGCCCCGGCAGGCGCAGGACGCCCTGTTGGCGGTGGCCGGCGATCCGGCGCCGCCGGCAATCGTGCTGTCGGGCCTCGATGCCGATGGCATGGACCACGTGGCGGGCCGGTGGGCCGACCGCGGGCTGGAGCTGCGAGCCCGTGAGTCGCGCGGCCGTTGGCAGGCCGCGGCGCTGGTGCGGGCCTAGCCTGCCGCCCTGATGAATCGCGTCTGGCGCACATGGGTGGTGCTGCTGTTCTTCGCGGTGGGCACCAGCCTCATCACCCCGCTCATCCCGCTGTATCAGGACAAGCTGGGCTTCAACGACACCGTCGTCACGCTCTTCCTGGGCTGTTACGTGGTGGCGCTGGTGCCGAGCATGCTCACGCTCGGGCAGTTCTCCGACCAGATCGGCCGGCGCCCGGTGCTGCTCGGCGCCATCGGCACCCTGGCCGCGGCGCAGGTGATCATCCTGTCGGAGCCGGGCCTCACCGGGCTGCTCATCGCCCGCGGCATGCAGGGGGCCGCAACCGGTGCGTTCTTCGGCACCTGCACCGCGTTCCTGGTGGATGCCAGCCCGCCCGGCAGGCGGCGGTTCAGTTCGGCGCTCGCATCCATCTCGGTGCGGCTCGGCCTGGGCCTCGGCCCCGGCATCTGCGGGGTGCTCATCCAGTTCGCGCCCGACCCGTTCCAACTGCCCTTCGCCATGCACCTGGTGCTGCTGGCCATCGCGGCGGCAATCGTGTGGTTCCTGCCCGAGACGGTGCTCAGCCGCCAGCGCCGCCCCATCCGCCTGCGGCTCGAGGTGCCCGCCGCCGAGCGATCGGTGTTCTGGCGGGTGCTCGTGCCCTCGGGGATGATCTTCAGCCTGTTCGACGGCGTGTCGCTGTCGCTTGTGCCCGTGTTCATCGTGCGCGAACTGGGCGTGACCAACTATGCGTTCGTGGGTGCCTCGGGGTTCCTGGTGCTGGTGACCGGTGCGCTGAGCCAGGCGCTCATGCCCGGCATGCCACCCCGCCGCGCCATCCTCGGAGGCCTTGCCGTGGCCTGCCCGGCCTTCGCCGGCGTGGTCATCGCGGCCCCCATCGGCTCCACGGCGTTGCTGCTCACCTGCGTGGCCATCACCGGCGCGGCCGCCGGCATGGTGATGAAGGGCGGCATCGACCTGTGCACGGAGATCGCGCCGCCGGAGGACCGCGGCAAGCTGCTGTCGGCGTACTACGTGGCCTGCTACCTGGGCGGCTTCTCGGTGCCGCTCATCATCGTGGGCGTCATCGCCGACGTCGTGGGTCTCACCTGGGCACTGGCCGTGCTCACCATGGCGGCGGTCGCCGCCGCGCTGTGGGTGGGCCTGGTGGGCATCCGCGCGCTGCGCGGTCTGCGCCCCGTGGAGGCCACGGTCACCCCGTAGCATCCGGCCATGGACGAGCTGCTCGCGAAGGACACTGCACGGCTGGCCGAACTGATGGGCGCTGCCGAGCGCTGCGTGGTGCTCACCGGTGTGCGTATGGGCGCCACCGAGGAGACCGAGGCCAAGGCGGCAGGGTCGGCCTGGGGTGAGGCGGCGAGCCTCGAGGTGCTGATGTCGGACCCCGCGCGCTTCTGGGACAACTGGCTGCCCCGCGCGGTGGAGTCGGCCGAGCGCGAGCCCCGCGCCGAGCACGCGGCCATCGCACGCCTTCAGCAGGCCGGGGTGATCAAGGGGCTCATCACGCAGGCGGTGGACGACCTGCATCGCAAGGCGGGCAGCCCCGAGGTGGTCGAGGTGCACGCCAACGTGATGTCGGGACGCTGCAACCGCTGCCACGACGTGTACGCCCTCAGCGAGGTGGTGGCGCTGGTGCAGGCCAGCGACGACGGCGTGCCCCGCTGCACCCGCGAAGGCTGCGACTACCCGCTGCGTCCCACGGGCACCCTGTGGGGGGAGCCGCTGGTGGAGCCCGCCATCATCAAGGCGTGGGACCTGGCAGCGTGGTGTGACCTGTTCGTGGTGCTCGACACCCAGCTGCGCACCGACCCCATGGCCATGCTGCCCTCGGTGCCGCTGAAGAAGGAACGCAAACTGGCGATCGTGGGATCAACCCCCACGCAGTACGACCGCTACGCCAACCTGGTCATCCGGTGGCCGGCCCCCGAGGTGATCACGGCCGTGGCCGACCAGCTGACCCCCGCGTAGGCATCGCAAAACGAACAGGACCCCGGCAACGGCCGGGGTCCTGTGGGGTCCAACGGAGGCAGTGAGACCTAGTAGATCT
>CANGAY010000083.1 GCA_947451735.1 Actinomycetota bacterium | reverse complement strand
TCACCGAGGCCGGCTACGTGGGCGAGGACGTGGAGAACATCCTCCTCAAGCTCATCCAGGCCGCCGACTTCGACATCAAGCGCGCCGAGACCGGAATCATCTACATCGATGAGGTCGACAAGATCGCGCGCAAGTCGGAGAACCCCTCCATCACGCGCGACGTGTCGGGCGAGGGCGTGCAGCAGGCCCTGCTGAAGATCCTGGAGGGCACCACCGCATCGGTGCCGCCGCAGGGCGGACGCAAGCACCCGCACCAGGAGTTCCTCACCATCGACACCACGAACATCCTGTTCATCTGCGGTGGGGCATTCGCGGGCATCGACAAGGTCATCGAGCGCCGCATCGGCAAGAAGGGCGTGGGGTTCGCCGCCGATCTGCGCAACCAGAAGAGCGCCACCTCGCACGACCTGTTCGGCGAGACGCTGCCGGAGGATCTGGTGCAGTTCGGGCTCATCCCCGAGTTCATCGGCCGCCTGCCCATCGTGTCGTCGGTGCACCAGCTCACGCGCGACGACCTGGTGACCATCCTCACCGAGCCCAAGAACGCGCTCACCCGTCAGTACCGCCGCTTCTTCTCGTTCGACGACGCCGAGCTGGTGTTCAGCGAGGACTCCCTGTACGCCATCGCCGACCGCGCCCTGGAGCGCGAGACCGGCGCCCGCGGCCTTCGCTCGATCATCGAGGAGGCGCTGCGCGACGTGATGTTCGAGCTGCCCTCGCGCGAGGACGTGCGCAAGTGCGTGGTCACGCGCGAGACCATCGAGAAGGGGCTGCCGCCCACGCTCGTCACCGAGGCCACCGGTCGCGCACCGCTGGCAGAGGCTGAGGAGTCGGCATAGCCACCGAGGGCGGCGACGCAGGAGCCTGGCCGGCACGTCTGGAGCCCCATGAGGTGGAGGCGCGCTGGGTGGATGCCTGGCGCGAGTCGGGCGTGTCGCGTGGCGACCCGTCCAGCCCCAAGCAGCCCTACGTCATCGCCGTGCCGCCGCCCAACGTGACGGGTGCACTGCACATGGGCCACGCGCTCAACGGCACGGTGCAGGACGTGCTCATCCGCCGTCACCGCATGGCCGGGTTCGAGGCCGAGTGGATCTGCGGCACCGACCACGCGGGCATCGCCACGCAGGCGGTGGTGGAGAAGGATCTGGCCAAGGAAGGCGTGAAGCGCGCCGACCTGGGGCGCGAGGAATTCCTCGACCGCGTGTGGGAGTGGAAGCAGGAGTACGGCGGGCGCATCATCGAGCAGTTCACGCGCCTCGGCTGCACCATGGACTACTCGCGCGAGCGCTTCACCATGGACGACGGCTACGCCAAGGCCGTGCTGCGCGTGTTCGTGGACCTGTACGAGAAGGGCTACGTCTACCGCGACACCTACCTGGTCAACTGGGACCCGGGCCTCGGCTCGGCCATCTCGGACCTCGAGGTGGAGAACCGCGAGGTCACCGACACCCTGGTGCGCATCGCGTACCCGCTCACCGATGGATCGGGCGAGATCGTGGTGGCCACGGTGCGTGCGGAGACCATGCTGGGCGACACCGCGGTGGCCGTGAACCCCGACGACGATCGCTACCGCGACATGGTGGGCAAGACCGTGACGCTGCCGCTCTCCGGCCGCGAGGTGCCCATCATCGGCGACGAGCACGTTGACCCGTCGTTCGGCACCGGCGCCCTGAAGGTGACGCCCGCGCACGACCCCAACGACTTCGAGATCATGCGCCGCCACGGGCTTGAGGCCATTCAGGTGATCGGCGAGGACGGCCGCATCACCGACGCCGCGCCCCAGGCGTACCGCGGGCTCACCGTGGCCGAGGCGCAGGCCGCCGTGGTGGCCGATCTGGAGGCCGCCGGCCTCATCCGCGGCACCGAGGACTACCTGCACACGGTGCCCTTCTCGCACCGGTCGGGCGCCCGCGTGGAGCCCCTGCTGTCGCTGCAGTGGTTCTGCGACATGGAGAAGCTGGCCGCCCCGGCCATCGACGCCGTCCGCGACGGGCACGTCAAGTTCACGCCGCCCACCTGGGGCCGCGTGTATCAGGACTGGCTTTCCGAGATCCGCCCGTGGTGCCTGTCGCGTCAGCTGTGGTGGGGGCACCAGCTGCCCGTGTACTACCGCGGCGACGAGGTGTACGTCGGGATGGATGCACCGGAGGGCGACGGCTGGACCCGCGACCCCGACGTGCTCGACACCTGGTTCTCGTCGGCGCTCTGGCCCTTCGCCACGCTCGGCTGGCCCGACCGCACGCCGGAGCTCTCGCGCTTCTATCCCACCAGCGTGCTGTCCACCGCCCGGGAGATCATCTTCCTGTGGGTGGCCCGCATGGTGATGATGGGCCTCGAGTACATGGGCGAGGTGCCGTTCCGCGACGTGTACATCCACTCGGTGGTGCAGGCGCCCGACGGCCGCCGCATGAGCAAGAGCCTGGGCACCGGTATCGACCCGCTCGAGGTGGTCGACCGCGAGGGCGCTGACGCTCTGCGCTTCGGACTGCTGATGATCACGTCCACGCAGGATGTGCGCTTCAGCGAGGACCGCATCAAACAGGGGCGCCAGCTGGTGACCAAGTTGTGGAACGCCACCCGCCTGGTGATCGACCGGGGCGGGAAGGCGGGCGCCGCCGCAGCGCCCACCACGCTGGGCGACCGCTGGATGGCCTCGGTGATCGCGGAGGCCATCGCCGAGAGCGACCGCCTGGTGGAGGGTTTTGAGTTCAGCCAGTTCGCCGACCGTCTGTACCACCTGATCTTCGACGACCTGTGTGACTGGTACCTCGAGTTGCTGAAGGTGGGTCTGGCCACGCCCGAGTTCGCGGGCACCGCGCTTGAGCAGGTACTGGCGCTGGCGCACCCGGTCATCCCGTTCACCACCGAGGAGTGCTGGAGCCGTCTGCCCGGGTCGGAGGGCCTCATGCTCACGCACGGCCCGGCCGAGGCCCCGGGGCCGCGCGACACGCAGGCCGAGGCCGCGATCGCCGCGCTGCGCGAGGCCGTGCAGGCAATTCGCGGGTTCCGCGCCGAGCAGGGCATCAGCCCGCGCGTGTCGCTGACAGTGGCGATTGCCACCGACGGCCCATCGGCCATCCCCGCCGACGCCCTGGCCGCCATCGCCGGTGTGGAGATGGGCGAGGTGGGCGACGACGCCCTGGTGCTGCCGGTGACCGGTGGCCGCCTGCTGGTGAAGGCGCCGGAGGTTGACCCGGCCGTGGAGCGCGCGCGTCTGGAAGGCGCCATCGCCGCTGCGAAGACCGAACTGGCGCGCGCCGAGAAGCAGCTGGCCAACGAGCGATTCACCATCCGGGCACCCGAGCACCTGGTGGAGGCCGAGCGCGAGAAGGCGCGGCGCTTCGCCGGCGAGGTGGAGGAACTCTCCGCCCGTCTCGACGCACTGGGATAGTTCCCCTATGGCAGGGAGCCCGGCCGAGCAGTGGATCGAGGGGCTCGACCTCTTCGGCATGAGGTTCGGGCTCGAGCGCATGCAGGCGCTCATGCAGGCGCTCGGTCAGCCGGTGCGGGGCGTTCCCGCCGTGCACGTGGTGGGCACCAACGGCAAATCGTCGGTGGCGCGCATGACCGCGGCCATCCTCACCGCGCACGGCATGCGCACGGGCGCGTACGTATCGCCGCATGTGCTGGGCTGGAATGAGCGCATTGCGCTCGACGGCGTGCCCATCAGCCCGGGGGCGCTCGCGCATGCCGCGGCGCGCGTGCAGGCGGCGGTGCCTGGTGTGCCGGAGGGGCAGATCACGCAGTTCGAGGCGCTCACCGCCGTGGCCTTCGACGCATTCGGCACGGCGGGTGCCGAGGCCATTGTGGTGGAGGCGGGCCTGGGCGGGCGGCTGGACGCCACGAACGTGATCGACGCCGATGTGGTGGCGCTCACGGGTGTTGATCTCGACCACACCGACCTGCTGGGCGAGACCCTGGGTGAGATCGCGGCCGAGAAGCTGGCAGTGGCGCGTGATGGTCTGGATGCGGTGCTGGTGGGGGCCCTGGGCGACGAGTCGTGGGCCGCCGTGGCGCCGATCATGCGCCGTCGCGGGCTGTCGGGATGGCGCGTGGGGCAGGAGATCGTGGTCGAATCCGGAAACCGACTCCCCATGAGTATTTCCACGCCCAACGGGTCGACCGGCGACATGGACGTGCCGCTGCATGGCGACTGGCAGCGCGGCAATCTGGCGCTGGCCGTGGGCGCTGCCGAGCGCGTGCTGGGTGGCGCCGTTGACCGCGCCCGCGTCGAGCGCGCCATCGCAGACATGCACAACCCCGGGCGCCTGCAGATCATCGCCGGTGCGCCGGTCATCGTGATGGACGGCGCGCACAACCCGGCCGGCGCGCGGGCTCTGGCGCAGTCGCTGCCCGAGATCCTGGGAGACGCGAAGCCCGTGGCGGTCATCGGCATGATGGCCGACAAGGACTGCGCGGGAATCTGCGACGCCCTCGCCCCGGCCATCTCGGCCGCGCGGGTCACCCGTGCCTCATCGGGGCGCGCAATCCGCCCCGAGTTCATCGCCCGCATGCTCGACATGCGCGGCGTTCCGGTGGAGGTCGTGCCCGGTCCGGCCCGCGCCCTCGAGCGCGCATGCGCCGACGCGGGGCCCGATGGGGCCGTGCTCGTGGCCGGATCCCTTCACCTGCTGGCGGATCTCGCTACGCTTGCCGCCGCTTCAGGCCAGAACCACGCCGAGGAGATGTGGGGTCGATGACCTTTCTGAGCAGTGATCCCTTCCAGTCGGTCTCCGACTTCTTCGGCTCCACCGCGTGGAGCATCGCCCTGCTGCTCATCCAGGTGTTCGCCGTCGCCCTGTGGCTGGCGCTCGCCTACTGGGTGTATCAGGACGCCCGCCGCCGGTTCGAGAACTCGGGCGCCATCGCCGCGTGCGTGGCCATCGCGCTCATCATCCCGTTCCTCGGCGCGCTGGTGTACCTGTTCATCCGCCCGCCGGAGTACCTCACCGACGCCCACGACCGCGAGCTCGAGACGCTTGCGCTCGAGAGCCAGGTGGAGGGG
>CANGAY010000082.1 GCA_947451735.1 Actinomycetota bacterium | reverse complement strand
AGTCTGACGACACCGATGTTGTCGACGAGGCCCCGGAGGACGTCGCAGAGGACGCTGCGGGCGACGCCGCCGTCGCCACGACGGCCGCAGTGGTGGCCCCCGAGACGCGCCGCGGCACGCCGAAGCGGCGCAGCAAGCGCGCGGCAGAGACCCCACCCCCGCCGCCCGACGCCGATGCAGCCGCGCCCGAGGCGTCGGATGTGCCTGACGAGGCCCCCGAGACACCGGCCGCTCCCGGCAATGGTGCAGGCAAGCGACAGCCGCCGTCCCGCAAGAAGAACGTGTCCGGAGGCCCCACCAGGCCGGCGGGCAAGAAGAAGCCACCGAAGAGGCGCAAGTGAGTGATTCAGACCAGGGCGCGCGCGTGCTCGAGGAGATCGTGTCGGCCAGCGTCGAGGGCCTTGGCCTGGACGCCGATGTGGTGGTGGAGGACGGCCCTGAGGGCGGCCTCGTCGCGCGCATCACGGGCGATGACGTGGACGCCATCATCGGGCGAAATGGCGAGGTGCTCGACGCGGTGCAGTCGCTGGCCGCACAGGCCGTGCGTCGCATCGATGGCAACCAGCGCCGCGGCGTGCTGGTGGACGCCAACGATCACCGCGCCAAGCGTGCCGACCTGCTCACCCGCCTCGCCATTCGTGCGGCCGAGGAGGCTGTCGAGTACGGCGAGGAGATCGAGCTGGAGCCGATGAGTGCCATGGACCGGCGCACGGTGCACATGGCGCTCGCTGAGCGTGAGGGCATTGAGACCCGCAGCGAGGGGGAGGACCCCCGCCGCCGCATCGTGGTCGTGCCGCTCGACGCCGAATAGGGCGTTTCACGTGAAACACGGCCGGCCCGCCGCGCGGGGGCGTTTCACGTGAAACAGGTGGACGCGCTCCGGTCGCGCGCAGCCTCCATGGGTGTGGCGGTCTCTGACGACCAGGCCCAGGCGATGGTTGAAATCGTCGTGCGCATGGTCGCCGAGCCCCAGAACCTGTCGTCCCCGGAGGCGCTGGCCAACGCCGTTGACGTGCATCTCGCCGACTCGCTCAGCGGGCTGCTCTTGCCCGAGATCCGCGACGCGTCGGCCATCGTCGACCTGGGAAGCGGTGGGGGTTTTCCGGGGCTGGTGCTGGCGATCATGTTGCCCGAGACGCAGGTGACGATGGTGGAGAGCGAGCAGCGAAAGGCCGACTGGCTCAGCCGCGCCTCGACTGGAATGCGTAATGTGCGCGTCGTGGCCGATCGCAGTGAGTCCCTCGCCCGCGCGGAGCGCGACACCTATCCCGTGGCCACGGCCCGTGCCCTCGGGGCGCTTCCGGTGGTGATGGAGCTCACGGCGCCGCTTCTTACCCGGGGTGGCGTGCTGGTGGCCTGGCGGGGACGCCGTGACAGCGTGTCAGAGGCCGGCGCAGCGGCAGCAGGCGATGTGCTTGGACTTGTCCACAGGGGGGATGTGGACGCCGCACCGATTCCCGGCGTGAGCAGGTATTTCTCGCTGTGGACGAAGGCAGCGCCAACCCCCGATCGCTACCCCCGTCGCCCGGGAATGGCCGCGAAGCGACCCATCGCATGATCTACGCCGTGGTCAACCAGAAGGGCGGCGTGGGCAAGACCACCAGCGCCATCAACATCGCGGCGTGCCTGGCTGAGGCCGGCAACAGGGTGCTGCTGGTTGATGCCGACCCCCAGGCGAATGCCACCAGCGGCGTGCTGAAGGGCGAGCGGCCCGCAGCGGGCACACCGGGCACCGCCGACGTGCTGCTGGACGGCTTCTCGGTGCGAAACGCCGTCATGCCCACGGCCGTTCCCGGAATGGACTTGGTGCCGTCGTCGGCCGACCTCGCGGGGGCAGCGGTGGAGCTGGTGGACCGCGAGGGTCGCGACGTGCTGCTGAAAGCCGCATTGGCGCCGGTCGCCCACGCCTACCCCTATGTGTTCATCGACTGCCCGCCATCGCTCGATCTGGTCACCGTCAACGCCCTCATGGCCGCCGATCGCCTGATCGTGCCGGTGCAGTGCGAGTACTACGCCCTGGAGGGCCTCTCGCGGCTGATGGAGACCATCGCCGAGGTGCGCGCACGCCTGAACCCCCATCTGCGGGTCACGGGCATCCTCATGACCATGCACGACCCCCGCACACGCATCAGTGGCGAGGTGATTGCCGAGGTACGCAGGCATTTTCCGGGCGAGGTCTTCGACACGGTCATCCCGCGCAACGTGCGCGTGACCGAGTCGCCGTCGTTTGGTGAGCCGGTGATCCGCTACGACCCGCACTGCGCGGCCGCGGACGCCTATTTCGAGGTGGCAAAGGAGGTCGCGCGTCGTGGCTGAGAAGAAGTCGTCAAAGCGCCTGGGCCGCGGGCTCTCCACGCTGCTCGGTGATGCCCCGGTTGCCGCGCCCGCGCCTGCCGACACCCCCGGCGTCGCGTCCGTCGGCACGCCCGAGGCCACCGCCACGGGTGAGCGCCTGCTGGTGCTGCCACTCGATCGCATTCAGCCCAACGCGGCCCAGCCGCGCAAGCGCATCGACGACGAAGCCCTTGCGGCGCTCGCGGAGAGCATCGCGTCCACCGGGCTCATCCAGCCGGTGGTGGTGCGCGCCCTGCCGTCGGGCGATCACGAGCTGATCGCCGGGGAGCGCCGCTGGCGAGCCGCGCGCATCGCCGGGCTCTCTGAGGTGCCGGCCGTGGTGCGCGATGCCGACGAGCGCGAGCGCCTCGAGGTGGGTCTGGTGGAGAACCTGGTGCGCCAGGATCTCGACCCCGTTGAGACGGCGCAGGCCCTGGCGGCGCTGGTGGAGGACTTCGGTCAGTCACAGGCCGACGTGGCCCGCAGCGTCGGCCGCAGCCGCTCGTCGGTGGCCAACCTCATCCGGTTGCTCGAGCTGCCGGACGACGTGCAGGAGATGCTGGTGGTGGGCACGCTCACCGAGGGGCATGGCCGCGCCATCCTCATGGCCGACGGCGCGAAGAAGCGGCGAGCTGTGGCAAAACAGGCAGCTGAGCAGGGACTTTCCGTGCGGCAGACCGAGGCGTTGGCGCGTGTCCACAGCGCCGGCGGTGATGAGGCGGCGCGGGTGCGTGCCGGTCGCGAGGCGCCCGAGATCGCGGACGAGGCCATCGACGTCTTCCACGGGGCGTTCGAGGCGCCCGTTCGGGTGAAGGCCGGGGCGAAGGGCACGGTGATCGTGGAGATCGCCTTCGCGAGCGAGGACGCTGTCGCGGCCGCGCTCGACCGGCTGTCGTCGTAGCCCGGCGCCCGGCGCCCGGGTTCCGCCGGGTTCCACCCCTTCGGGATTGTCCCAACATGGCGCCCGGCGTCTGTTTCCCGCTTCACGGAGAGTCTCCGGAGCGGGTTCCGCCGGGTTCCACCCCTATCGGGGCGCCATGGGCGATCCAGGACTCGAACCTGGGACCTCATCCTTATCAGGGATGCGCTCTAACCACCTGAGCTAATCGCCCGCGGCGCGGGACCATAGCACCAGAGACGCACTTGGAAGGGGGCTACCATCCCCCGCATGAAGGAACTCGTGATCTATGGCGTGAGCTTCGACATGGTGGGTAAGCAGCCCATCGTGTTGCTCAAGACGGTTGAGGGCAATCGGTTCCTGCCCATCTGGATCGGCCACGCCGAGGCATCGGCCATCCTGATGAAGCTGCAGGGCACCGAGTCACCGCGTCCGATGACCCACGATCTGATGAGCGACCTCATCGGTGAACTGGGCGCCGAGGTGGCCCGCATCACGGTCACCGAAATGCGCGACAACACCTTCCACGCGATGCTGCGGCTCAGCACTGCGGGGGAGGACGTTGAGGTGGACTGCCGGCCCAGCGACGCCATCGCGGTGGCCGTGCGCACCGGCGCCCCGATCTACGCGGTGGACGACGTGATCGAGGAGAACGCGATCGAGTTCGAGCACGAGCCCGATGACGCCGAGGACATGGTGGAGCAGTTCAAGGCGTTCCTCGACGAGGTGACGCCCGACGACTTCTCGGAGAGCTCCTAGGCCGTCTCGCGCTTGGTCAGCTCGAGCAGATGTCCGTAGATCTCGGCCAGGCCCTCGTCTGACAGCGGCCCGGGGTTTGACCCCAGCAGGTAGCGCAGCATCCACTCCTCGCGCGACGGATCCACGAACTCCAGGCCCTGCTGCTCCTTGTATGCGCGCAGGCGCTTCACAAGCCCGAGCCGGGCGTTGATGGCCTGGATGATCTTCAGGTCGTTGTCCATCACCTGATCGCGCATCTGGCGGATGAGGTGGTCTTCGGTACTGGTGGGGTCATTTGGCATGCGAATGACGGTATCCCACGAACCCGGGCCGGGGGCTTGTGATCGGCACGCGGGCTACCCTTGAGGCCATGTTCGACCTCTCGCCCATCCAGCTCATCATCGTGCTGGTCATCGCCGTGCTCGTGCTGGGCCCCTCACGGCTTCCGCAGTTCAGCCGCGCGGTGGGCAAGGGCCTGCGCGACTTCAAGGGCGCTCTCGCCGGGGAGCACTTCGACGACGACCCCACGCCGGCACCCAAGGCGCAGGCGGCAGAGCCACCCGCGCCCGCTGCGACCACGGCCGCAGCCGCGGCTGCCACGCAGCCGGTGACCACGGCAAGTGCCGGGCCCGCCGAGCCAGCTGGATCATCGAACGACGTGCTCGAGGGCATCGTCGTGAGCGGTGATGCGCCGCCGACGGCGCCACCCGCCGCCGACAAGTAGGGAATCGGGCAATGGGGACGGGTCGTCGCGGCGTCCGGCGCGTGTCGCCGGAGGACCGCCTCTCCGTTTTCGAGCACCTGCACGAACTCCGCACGCGGCTGTTCATCTGCGTGGGCGTGCTCGTGGTGGCCTTCGCGGCGCTCTATGCGTTCAACGGATGGTTGCTGGGCCTTCTGCTCGACCCGCTGTCGCCCGAGTACCGCAAGCTTCTGGCGCTGTCGCCCACCGAGCCGTTCCTGGTGATCCTGAAGGTGGTGTTCGGGGCGGCGGTGCTGGTGACCCTGCCCGTGCTTCTGTACCAGTTGTATGCGTTTGTCGTGCCGGCGATCCAGGTGCAGACGCGGCGCAAGATGCTGGTGATCGTGGGTGGCGTGTCGGCGCT
>CANGAY010000081.1 GCA_947451735.1 Actinomycetota bacterium | reverse complement strand
GTGGTGGTGCCCATCGAGACGCCGCTCAAGGCCACGGGTGGCCTGGCGATCCTGCGCGGCAACCTGTCGCCCGAGGGCTCCGTGGTGAAGCTGGCAGGCCACGAGCGCCTGCTGCACCGCGGCCCCGCCCGCATCTTCGACCGCGAGGAGGAGGCCTTCGCCGCGGTGAAGGCCGGTGCCATCAAGGAGGGCGACGTGGTGGTCATCCGCTACGAGGGCCCCGCCGGTGGCCCGGGCATGCGCGAGATGCTGCATGTGACCGCCGCCATCGTGGGCGAGGGCATCGGCGACGATGTGGCGCTCATCACCGACGGCCGCTTCAGCGGGGCCACCCATGGCCTGATGGTGGGGCACATCGCCCCCGAGGCCTACCGTGGCGGCCCCATCGCCGCCATCCGCGAGGGCGACATCATCGTGCTCGACGTGGAGAAGCGCGAGCTGAACGTGGAGCTCTCCGACGAGGAGATCGCGAAGCGCCTGTCCACGTGGACGCGACCCGAGCCCAACTACCGCACTGGCGTGCTGGCCAAGTACGCCACGCTGGTGTCATCGGCAAGCGAAGGCGCAGTCACCCGCCCAAACCTGTAGCGCAGGCGTCTCACCGCACCACCTCGCGGTGCCAGACACCGGCCGGTGTCTGGCACCGATACGGTCGCCGCAGCGGTTGGTATGGTGGCCGGGTCCTCCCGCGGGAGGCAAATGGGGCGTAGCCAAGCGGTAAGGCTGCGGGTTTTGGTCCCGCGATCGGGGGTTCGAATCCTCCCGCCCCAACCAGGCAAACCAACCAGGCCAGCGAGATGAGCACCGGCGCAGTCGTCCTTGCCGCGGGTCACGGAACCCGCATGCGGTCTCGCCTCCCGAAGGTCCTGCACCCCATCGCGGGCAGGCCCATGATCCTGTGGGCGCTCGATGCGCTGCACGCCGTTGACCCCGACAAGGTCGTGGTGGTGCTGGGGCCCGAGGGCGAGGAGGTCAAGCCCTCGCTGCCCGCCGGCATGCAGACCGGCCTGCAGGAGGTGCGCGACGGCACGGGTGGCGCCACGCGCATCGGCCTCGAGGTGCTCGACCCCTCGGTGGACACCGTGGTGGTGACGTGCGGCGACACCCCGCTGGTCGACCCGGCGCTGGTTGACGCCCTCATCAGCGACCACGTGCACAGCGGCCGCGCCGCCACCATGGTCACGGCCATCCTCCCCGATGGCGGCGCATACGGGCGCGTGGTGCGCGACCACCACGGCGTGCGGGTGGTGGAGGCCAAGGACGCCCACCCCGATGAGCTGGAGATCCGCGAGATCAACGCGGGGCTCTTCGCCTTCAACCGTGCCGCGCTGGCAGAGGCGCTGGGCAAGGTGACCGCCGACAACGCGCAGGGCGAGTTGTACCTGCCGGATGCCCTCACGCTGATCGAGGGCGAGGTGGGTGCGCTGGTGGCACCCGACGCCAGCGTGGTGCAGGGGGTCAACACCCGCGTGCATCTGGCCGAGTGCGAGGCGGCTATTCAGGATCGCCTGCGCACCGCGCTGATGGTTGGCGGCGTGTCGATGCCCGACCCATCGCGCGTGCTGGTTGATGCCGGCGTGACCGTGGGGCAGGACACCGTGCTGTGGCCCGGCACCGTGCTGCGCGGCGCCACCGCCATCGGCGAGGCCTGCACCATCGGCCCCGACGTGGTGATGGTTGACGCCACGGTGGGGGACGACACCACGGTGGTGAGCGCCCATGTGCTCTCCAGCGTCATCGGCAACCGGTGCCAGGTGGGGCCGTTCGCCTACCTACGCCCGGGGGTCACCATGGCCGACGGCAGCAAGGCCGGCACCTACGTGGAGATGAAGAACACCACGCTGGGCGAGAAGAGCAAGGTGCCGCACCTGTCGTACATCGGCGACGCCGAGGTGGGCAGCGACACCAACATCGGTGCGGGCAACATCACCGCCAACTACGACGGATTCCGCAAGCACCGCACCACGGTGGGCAGCGGCGTGAAGACCGGCAGCGACTGCGTGCTGGTTGCGCCCGTCACCATCGGCGACCGGGCGATGACCGGGGCAGGCTCCATAATCACGGGCGACGTGCCCGAGGGCGCGTTGGGCATCGCACGCGCCCGCCAGCAGAACATCGAAGGGTTCACCGACAAGGCCGAGGCGAAGGCCAAGAAGGCCGCCGCCGACGATTCCGGAGCGCACTGAGCATGGGCACCAAGAGCATCGACCGTGACGACTCCAAGCGACTGATGGTGTTCGCGGGCACCTCCAGCAAGGCGCTGGGTGCCCGCATCGCCGACCGTCTGGGCATCGAGCTTGGCGAAGTGGTGATCCAGCGGTTTCAGGACGGCGAGATCTACGTGCGCTTCGAGGAGAGCATCCGCGGCGCCGACATCTTCCTGGTGCAGTCCACCAGCACTCCGGTGAACGAGTCGCTCATGGAACTGCTCATCATGATCAACGCGGCCAAGCTGGCGTCGGCGCACCGCATCACCGCGGTGGTGCCGTGGTATGGCTACTCGCGGCAGGACAAGAAGAGCAGCCCGCGCGAGCCCATCACCGCGCGACTTGTGGCGCAGCTTCTGGAAGCCGCGGGCGTTGACCGCGTGCTCACCATGGACCTGCACGCCGGCCAGATCCAGGGCTTCTTCCAGATCCCGGTCGACCACATGACAGCCACGCCCATCATCGCCGACCACTTCATGGAGCGGAACTTCGCGGGCGACTTCCCCGAGGGGCTCGTGGTGGTGTCACCCGACGCCGGCCGCGCCAAGCTGGCCAACCACTTCGCCGAGAAGCTGGGCGCACGCCTCGCCGTGCTGGCCAAGCAGCGCCCCGAGCACAACACGGCCGAGATCACGTTCCTGATCGGTGACGTCGACGGCAAGGCCGCGCTGCTCATCGACGACATGATCGACACGGCGGGCACGCTGTGCGCCGGTGCCGCCGTGGTGAAGAAGGCCGGTGCCACCAAGGTGCTGGCCGCCGCCACGCACGGCATCTTCTCGGGCAAGGCCTTCGAGCGGCTGGAGGACTCCGTGATCGAGGAGATCGTGGTGACCGACACCATCCCCGTGCCCGAGGGTGAGGACGCCGGGGGCAAGATCCAGGTGCTCTCGGTGGACCGCATCCTCGCCGACACCATCCACAACGTCTTCTGTGACGAGTCGGTGTCGGAGATCTTCGCGGGCGAGAACCAGCTGTTTTAGGCACCGGCCCGTGGGCCGGTACGGTGCCCCCGTGCACCTGCGCGCCGCCGCCATCGCCCTTCTTGCGCTTGCCCCTGCGACGGCGCTCGCCGGGGGGCGCGTGCGCGTGGACGCGCCGTCCACGGTCGTGGTGCGCTTCGATCCGGGCACCTCTGCCGCCGAACGCGCGCAGGTATTCGCGAGCGTCGACGCGCAGGACCACGATGCGCTGACGGCAGTGCCGCGTGTGCACACGGTCACGCTGCCCGATGGGGAATCAACGGCGGCGGCGCTCAGCACCCTTCGCGCCGACCCCGACGTGGCCTGGGCAGCGCGGCAGATACCCGCGCATATCGCCTTGGTGCCGAACGACCCGCTGTACGGCGACCTGTGGGGGCTCACATCAATGGGCGCGCCCACCGCGTGGGACACCATCACGGGCACGGGCAACGTGAATGTCGGCGTTGTCGACACCGGCATCTCGCCGACGCACCCGGATCTGGTGCCCAACCTGCGCGCGGACCTCTCGCGCAACTTCGTGCCCGTGGGTGCGGGCACCGATCCGGCGGCGTGGGCCGATCAGCACGGACACGGCAGCCACGTGGCGGGCACCATCGGTGCCGCCGGTAACAACGGCATCGGCGTGACCGGCGTGACCTGGGGGTCGGGGCTCGTCGCGGCCCGGTCGCTCGACATGACGGGCTCGGGCGCCGATACATGGGTGGCAGATGGGCTCGGCTGGGCCGGCGGGCACGCACGCGTGGTGAACGCCAGCATCGCTGGCGGCTCGTCGAGCGCCGAGACCGCCGCCGTGGCAGCGCACCCTGACACTCTCTTCGTGTTCGCGGCGGGCAACGACACCAACGACAACGACGTCACGCCGACGTACCCCTGCGCGATCGACCTGCCCAACGTCATCTGCGTGGCCGCACTCGACGCGGCCAACCGCCTGGCGTCATTCTCGAACTACGGCGCCCGCACCGTTGACCTGGGTGCCCCGGGGGTGGGCATCGAGAGCGCGTACATCCCGTTCACGCAGTACCTCGACGTGAGTTCCACGGCGGCGTTCAACGGTTGGACGCAGGCGCCCGCCGGTACGTGGCAGGTCGGCACCACCGCTGGCGGCACGCCGTACGCCGCCACCAACGGCCTCCTCACCCCCGATGGGCAGGACGTGCTCACCACGCTCACCATCCCGTCCGGGCTGCCGGCACTCACGGGCACCGCGTGCAGGCTCACGTACGACGCCGCCATCCGGATGAACGACGGCATCACCCAGTATGAGGTGCAGGCGAAGGCGCCGAGCGGTGCGTGGACCACGGTGGACGGCCCGTGGACCGGCGATTCGGACATGTTCTTCCAGCCGAGCACTGCCGACCTCACCGCCTACGACGGCCAGGCCGGCGTGCAGATCCGGTTCGTGGTGTCCGGGCCCGCCGGCGCGTTCAGCCGCACCGCACCCGATCGCCTGCTCGAGGTGGCCAACCTCAACGTCAGTTGCATCACCGCCCAGCCCGCTGCGGGGGTGTATGAGGTGGCGCAGGGCACCTCGATGGCCAGCCCGCAGGTGGCCGGTGCGGCGGCGCTGCTGCTGTCGGCACACCCCGAGTTGACCGTGGCGCAGGTGAAGCACGCGCTGCTCTCCACTGCCACCCCGACGCCGTCGCTGGCGGGAAAGACGGTGACGGGCGGTCGGCTCAACCTGGCAGCGGCGCTGGCATCGGTGACCCCCGCTCCCGCAACACCGGCGCCCACGCCCGCAGCGCCCGCCGTGGCGCCCACGCCGATGGTGCTGGGGTTGCGCGGTGCCCAGCCCGTGGGCGTGCGACTGACCAAGCGAGGCGTGACACTGCCGGTGCAGTGCACGGGCACTGCGGCCACCCGCTGCGTGATGACGCTTCAGGTGCGGGTG
>CANGAY010000080.1 GCA_947451735.1 Actinomycetota bacterium | reverse complement strand
GCCCGCGCGTGGAGTGGCGCTCGTCGTTCAGCGCCTGGTACGACGGGCACATCACCTCGTCGGCGCGGCGGCACTGCCCGTTGCCGTTGCAGGCCTCCACCGCCCGCTGCAGGCCGCCCGCCCGCGTGAAGGGGATGACCGACGGCATGTGGCGCCGCGCGCCAGATTCGGTGATGCGAAGGCCCGAGTCGAGCGGCTCGGCGTTCACGAGCACGCCGGGGTTGAGGATGCCGGCGGGGTCGAGCATGCGCTTCACATCGGCAAAGCGCTGCATCAGGTCGGCGCCGTACATGCGTGGCAGCAGTTCGCCGCGCAGGCGTCCATCGCCGTGCTCGCCCGACAGCGACCCGCCATGGGCCACCACGATGTCGGCCACCGTCTCGGCCACGCGCCGCACCCGCGCCACGGCACCCGGCTGCCGCAGGTCGACGATGGGGCGGATGTGCAGGCACCCCACGCTCGCATGGCCGTACCAGATGGCATCGCCCATGCCCTCGTCGGCGAGCACCCGGCGCACCTCGGCCGCGAACGACGCCAGTTGGTGCGGCGGCACCGCCGGGTCCTCGATGAACGGAATGGGCTTGCCGTCGCCCTCCACGCGCAGCGCGCGCGAGATGCTGGTGCGCCGGATGCGCCAGATGGCGGCCTGTCCGGCGGCATCGGCGATGACCACCGCACCGCGGTGCTGCCCGGCGGCGGCAAGCGCCTCGCCCGCGTCGCCCGAGTGCTCCACCACCAGCATCGCGGGCGCGCGGCCCACGATGCCGAGCAGCGCGCGCTCCGCCGGGGCCCGGTTGGCGGGGTCAAGCAGGTCGGCGTCCATCAACTCGATCGCCGAGGGGCCGGTGTCGAGCAGCGCGGGAACGGCCTCCAGCGCGGCGTGCACCGATGGGTAGGGCAGCAGTGCCAGCACGCGCTCGGCCGGCGGCGCCGCCAGGCGCAGGGTGGCGCTGGTCATCACGCCCAGCGTGCCCTCGCTGCCACAGAAGAGGCGCGGCCAGTCGGGCTCGTCGCCCGTGATGGCGTCGAGCGCATACCCCGAGACGCGGCGAAGCAGGGTGGGATACCCGTCGGTGGTGGCCAGTGTCCGCACCTGCGAAAGCACCTGCGGCACCGGCCCCCCGCGACTGAGCGTGACCGCCGTGCCGTCGGCCAGCACCACGTCCATGGCCACCACCGCATCAGCGGTGAGGCCGTACACCAGCGATCTGGCGCCTGCGGAGTTGTTGCCGATCATGCCGCCCAGGGTCGCGCGGCTCGATGTGGCCACATCCGGGCCGAACATGAGCCCGTGCGCGGCTGCGGCGCGGTTGAGGTCGTCAAGCACCACCCCCGGCTGCACCACCGCGATGCGCTCCTCGGGCCGGATCTCGATGCCCCGCAGCGCCGAGGTGTCGGCCACCAGGCCGCGCCCCACGGTCTGCCCTGCGAGGCTCGTGCCCGCCCCCCGCATGGTCAGCGGCACGCCATGCGCGGCACACACATGCACCGCGGCGGCCAGATCCGCTGGCCGCATCGCGCGGAGTGCACCCACCGGAACGCGTCGGTACAGGCTGGCATCGACCGCGTAGAGCTCGCGTGTTGCGGTGTCGCCGCGCACGTCGCCATGCGTCTCCTTGCCCAGTTCAAGCAGGAAGTCGAGGGGTGCGCCCATGTCCGGATGGTACGGGTTCGGGGGGTCACCGAAGTCATGCTTGCGAGCCGCCGAGGTCGTGCTACATTCCACCGGCTCGAAAGAGCGAGGGCCTCTCAACGCGCGGCCATCTGGGCCGCGCGTCGCATGTGGAGGCCAATTCGGAAGCACAAGCGGGTGTCGGCCCCAATGGTCGCACGCCCGCTCGGACGCGCATGAGGAGCAAGGGATGGCGAAGGAGAAGTTCGACCGCTCGAAGCCCCACGTCAACGTGGGCACCATCGGTCACGTCGACCACGGCAAGACGACCCTCACTGCTGCCATCACCCGCACGCTGGCCGACAAGTTCGGTGGCGAGGTGCGCAGCTTCGATGAGATCGACAACGCCCCTGAGGAGCGCGAGCGCGGTATCACCATCGCGACCTCGCACGTGGAGTACGAGACGGAGGGTCGTCACTACGCCCACGTCGACTGCCCGGGCCACGCCGACTACATCAAGAACATGATCACGGGTGCCGCGCAGATGGACGGCGCGATCCTCGTGGTGTCGGCCGCTGACGGCCCGATGCCGCAGACCCGTGAGCACATCCTGCTCGCCCGTCAGGTGGGCGTGCCGTACATCGTGGTGGCCCTCAACAAGGCCGACATGGTGGACGACCCCGAGCTGCTCGAGCTCGTGGAGCTCGAGGTCCGTGAGCTCCTGTCCGAGTACGACTTCCCGGGCGACGACATTCCCGTCATCCAGGTGTCCGCCCTCAACGCCCTCAACGGCGACGCGGGTGCCCAGGAGCAGATCCTGGAGCTCATGCAGGCAGTGGACGACTACGTGCCGCTCCCCGAGCGTGACGTGGACAAGCCCTTCCTGATGCCCGTCGAGGACGTCTTCACCATCACCGGTCGCGGCACCGTCGCCACCGGTCGCGTCGAGCGCGGCATCATCAATGTCAACGATGAGATCGAGATCGTCGGTATGCAGTCCGAGATCGAGAAGACCGTCGTGACGGGCGTCGAGATGTTCCGCAAGCTCCTCGACCAGGGTCAGGCCGGCGACAACATCGGCGCCCTGCTCCGCGGTGTGAAGCGTGAGGACATCCAGCGCGGTCAGGTGCTCGCCGCTCCCGGCAGCATCACCCCGCACACGAAGTTCAAGGCGCAGGTGTACGTGCTCTCGAAGGACGAGGGTGGCCGTCACACGCCGTTCGTCAACGGCTACCGCCCGCAGTTCTACTTCCGCACGACCGACGTGACCGGCGTCATCCAGCTCCTCGATGGGGCCGAGATGATCATGCCTGGTGACAACGCCGTGCTCGAGGTCGAGCTCATCGTGCCGATCGCCATGGAGGACGGCCTCCGCTTCGCAATTCGCGAGGGCGGCCGCACCGTGGGCGCCGGCGTCGTCGAGGCGATCATCGAGTAGCACGCAGGAACGCAGTTCCGGGCCCCGTCACCCCGCGAGGGGGGCGGGGCCCTCGCTTTCCCCGGGTACGAGAGACGAAGAGAAGACCGAACCTTTGATCACGCAGAACAAGATCCGAATCAGGCTCAAGGCCTATGACCATGAGCTGATCGACAAGAGCGCGGCGTCCATCGTGGAGACGGCGCAGCGGAGTGGCGCCACCATCTCCGGCCCCGTGCCGCTCCCCACCGAGTGCCACCGCTACTGCGTCATCAAGGGTCCGTTCAAGGACAAGGACTCGCGGGAGCACTTCGAGGTGCGGACGCACAAGCGCCTCATCGACATCTTTTCGCCCACGCCCAAGACGGTCGACTCGCTCATGCGTCTCGACCTCCCGGCCGGCGTCGACATCGAGATCAAGGTCTGACCATGGCTGCGATCATCGGACGCAAAGTGGGCATGACCCAGATCTTCGCCGAGGACGGCGCGCGCATTCCGCTCACCGTCATCGAGGCGGGTCCGTGCCCGGTCGTGCAGGTGAAGACCGACGAGCGCGACGGCTACCAGGCCGCGCAGCTCGGGTTCGGCGCCTCCAAGGCCAAGCACATCAACAAGCCCGAGCAGGGTCACCTCAAGAAGGGTGGCGCACCGCTGGTGCGTCACCTGCACGAGTTCTCGCTTGACGAGCTCGGTGCCGAGGAGCTCAACGAGGGCGACGTCGTGACCGTCGAGTCGTTCGTGCCCGGTTCCTACGTCCGTGTGACGGGGACCAGCAAGGGCAAGGGCTTCGCCGGCACGATCAAGCGGCACAACTTCAAGCGCGGTCCCAAGAGCCACGGCTCGCACAATGTGCGTGGCCCGGGTTCGATCGGCGCAGCGGCCTACCCGGCCCGCGTCTTCAAGGGCATCCGCATGGCTGGTCACATGGGCGCCCGCCAGGTGACACAGCGCGGCCTCCAGATCGTCGATCGCGACGTGGAGCGCAATCTTCTGCTCGTCAAGGGTGCCGTCCCGGGTGCGGTCGGCTCCATCGTGTGGGTGAGGCCCGACTGATGGCAGCACACCTTCTCTCAAAGACCGGTAAGGCATCGGGCTCCGCTGACGTCGGCGAGGCCATTGCCGACCAGGCCATCAAGCCGCACCTCATCCATGAGGCCGTAACGGCCGAGATGGCGTGGCGTCGTGCCGGTACGCACAGCACCAAGACCCGTTCCGACGTCCGCGGTGGCGGCAAGAAGCCGTGGCGCCAGAAGGGCACCGGTCGTGCCCGTGCCGGCTCCTCGCGCTCGCCCATCTGGACCGGTGGTGGAATCACCTTCGGCCCGCACCCGCGCAGCTACGGCGGCAAGGTGAACCGCAAGGCCCACCAGCAGGCATTCCGCGGCGCCCTCAAGGCCCACGTGGAGCGCGGCACCATCGCAGTGATGGAGCCCACCGGCTGGGACGCCCCGTCCACCAAGCGCGCCGGCGAGTACCTGGCCGCCGCCCCCGCCGAGCTCGCGGCCCGTCCGCTGCTCGTGGTGGTGAGCGAGTCGGCATCGATCGAGGCTCTGTCGTTCCGCAACATGCGCGACGTGCGGGTGCTCGAGGCACGGGACATCGAGACCGTGGACATCATGGCCGGACGCTCGGTGCTCGTCGAGCGCGACGTCTGGGACCGCTGGAACGGCGCCGCCGCTCCGTCGCAGGATGGAGATGACGCATGAGCGACCAGCTTCGTGACGACGTCCGCAGGGCGATCGTGAGCCCGGTGGTGTCGGAGAAGAGCTACATGCTCGTCCAGGCGCACAACCAGTACACGTTCCGCGTGCTCGAGGATGCCCACAAGATCGAGATCCGTCAGGCCGTCGAGGAGCTCTTCGACGTCACGGTCACCGACGTCCGCACCGTCGCGGTGAAGAGCAAGCCCAAGCGCCGCGGCCGCACTGCCGGCACGCGCGGCGGTTGGAAGAAGGCCATCGTCGAGCTCCAGCCCGGCGACAGCATCGACATCTTCGAGGGTTCCTGATGGGTATTCGCAAGCACAAGCCCACCTCGCCGGGACGCCGCTTCGTGGCGAGCTCGGACTTCG
>CANGAY010000079.1 GCA_947451735.1 Actinomycetota bacterium | reverse complement strand
GGGCGGTCGGGGGTGTCCGATTGCGGCACCTGGGTGGTGGTGCCCGCCGTGAGGTCGCGCACCTGCACGCCGGCGGAACCCATGAGGAAGGCCACCCTCGTGCCGTCGCCCGAGAGCGACGGCAGCGTGGCGTCGGCGGTGCCCGGCGTGCTTGCGACAGTGATTGCGTGGCTGGCCACGCGGGCCACGTAGATGTCGCGGGCCGTGTCGGTGTCGGCGCTGGTGAGGACGCTGGCCGCCGCGGTCCCCTCGAAGGCCACCGCGCGGCCGTCCGCGCTGATGGAGGCATGGCCGGTTGCCTCGGGCGACTGCACGCCGGCTGCCGTGCGCGACACGAGCGTGAGCGTGTGGGCGCGCAGGTCGGCAACATAGACATCGGGAACGCCGTTGGTGTCGGTGGGCACCAGGGCCTGGGCTCCCGAGGTGAATGCCACTCGCGAGCCGTCGGCCGAGATGGACGGGTCGCCAATGACGCCATCCGGGGGCTGCACCCCCTTGGAATCGCGCGACACGATGGTGATGGCACCCGACTGCATGTCCTTGCGGAACACGTCGCGCTGCCGTGCATTGGTGTCGCCGCCCACCAGCGACTGCGCGGTTGACGAGAACACCACGAAGCGGCCGTCGTACGACGCGGCGTATGGGGTAGAGGTGTGCGCGGGGTCGTCGTCCACGTCGGACGTGGCCGCGCCACCCGTGGCGGTGGCCGACGCCAGGGCCACCGCACCGGTGGTGAGATCGCGCGAGAACAGCTGGCGCATCGACCCCGTGGGCATCCCGCTGAAGGTGCCCGTGGAGGTGAAGAGCACGTGCGTGCCATCGGCCGAGATGGCCGGCCCGTCGGCCGCCTGGGGCATCTGCACGCCTGAGAGGGGCAGGCTGGCGCGCGTGACGTCGCCCGTGGCACCGATGGCCACGGGCACGGTGACGACGGCCCCGAGTGACACCGCGAGGGGAATCCATGCGCGCATGGGGCGTGAGGCTAGCCGCGCGTCCGGTCGCGCTTTCGCGTGACGTGCCCTCGCGACATCCCCCGGCGCGGTTGTGCCCCGGGCGGCTTGAATGCCCGCGTGCTCAGCCTTCGACACATCGTGCCCGCGCTCATCGCCGTGGCCCTGTCGGCCGTGTCCGCGCTCGGCGCGCCGCTCGTGGCCATTGATCCCGGGCATGGTGGCGCCGACAGCGGTGCGGTGGGGGCGCTGCCGGTGGGATCGGTCACCGGGCTCACGCCGCGCGCCGACCAGTTCGGCAGCCCCCAGATCTTCGAGAAGGACGTCAATCTCGACATCGCCCAGCGGCTCAACGGGTTTCTGGTGGCCCGCGGGTTCCCCACCCTCATGACCCGCAACACCGACAACGCGGGTGGTGACGTGCCGTACACCACCGAGGGCGCCGACCTGAAGGCCCGCACCGACCTGGCCAATGCCCGCGGTGCCGCCCTGTTCGTGTCGATTCACCAGAACAGCGCCCCCGGCGCCGCGTCGGGTACCGAGACCTACGTGCACACCACCGCGGGCGCGGCTCCGCGGGCGCTTGCGGCGGCCATTCACCAGGCGCTGGTCGCCCGTCTCATGCTGACCGACCGCGGCCTGAAGGACGCCAACTTCTACGTGCTGCGCAACAGTGCGATGCCGGCCGTGCTGGTGGAGGGCGCGTTCATCTCGAACCCCACCGATGCGCTCATGCTTGCCAACCCCGATGTGCGCGAGGCCATGGCCGAGGGCATCGGCCAGGGCATCCTCGCCTACTCGGGGATGATCGACGCCGGTGCGGTGCAGCAGCCCGTGGCCAGCAAGGTGCAGCTGGTGCGGGCGGGCGCGTCCGCGACGAAGCGCGCGGGCATCAACCCCAGACACGGTGACCTGTGGGTTGCCACGGTGGTTGACCAGGCGGGCGCGGTGATGGTGGGCGTGCCGCTGGTGGCGCGCCTGCCGAACGGCAAGGGCGTGCAGGTGAGCACGCGGGCCGATGGCAAGGCGCTGCTGGCGGTGCCGCGTCGCCGGGGCCGGCTGCGCGTGTCGGTGGCCGTCCCCGGCCTCAAGGTGACGGCCACGGGCGACGTGCCCGCGCGCATCGGCTAGTCGGCCTGCGGGGCCTCCGCGGCCTCGAGGGTCTCCCATGCGGTGGCGAGCACGGCCACCGTCTCGGGTGGCAGTACGTCAATGAAGCGCCGTCGCACGCCGTCGAGGTGGGTGATTCGCGCGCTGGCGAAGCGCTTGCGCCCCGCGGGTGTGATGACCGCGAAGGCCCCGCGCCGGTCGGTGGGGCACTGGGCACGCTCGACCAGGCCGAGGGCCACGAGTCGGTCAACCAGACGTGAGAGGCCCGACAGCGACAGCAACGCGCCGTCGGCCAGTTCATTCATGCGCAGGGCGCCGGTGTCCGATCGCGCCAGCAGCAGCAGCACCTCGTACTGGGTGAGGGAGATGCCGTGCTCGGCCTGCATCTCCACGTCGAGCGCCCGCACCAGCGAGGCATGGGCGCGGAGCAGGCCACCCCAGGCCGCCAGCTCGTCGCACGCGAGGTCACGCGTGGGCCCACCGGCTGTGGTCTGCTGCGTTGCCATGGACGAAGGATAACGCCCGACCGCCCGCATGCGGTCGGGAACGTGGCGCGGTGGCGTCGGGGGCCGGACGTAATCTGCGCCGCAATGCGAGACGCCCTCCCGAATGCCGCGCCATCACCCGGGTCAGAGGCGGCGTCCACGGCGGGGGACCGGCTGCACGCGCTGGTGGTGCGCCGCGGCGAACCGGTGCCGGCAGTTGACGCGGTGTACGCCGTGCTCGGCATCGGCGGATGCCCGCCGGATGTCGCGGCGCGCCTGATGCAGACGGTGGTCGCCGGCGATGCCCGCCTCGAGTGGGACGCCGACGGTGCGGTGCGGCGGTGCGAGACGGCCGCGGGCGCCATGCCCGCCATCGGCGACGTGCGCATGTGCGTGGTTGACCTGGAGACCACGGGTGGGTCGCCGGGCGCGTCGCGCATCACCGAGATCGGTGCGGTGCGGGTTGAGGGTCTGGTGGTGGTTGACCGCTTCTCCATGCTGGTCGACCCAGGGCGCCCGATCCCCCCGCACATCACCGGCATCACGGGCATCGACGACGACATGGTGCGGGGCGCCCCCGCAATCGCCGAGGCGCTTCCGGCATTCATGGCGTTCGCGGGGGCAGACGTGCTGGTGGCCCACAATGCGCCGTTCGACCTGCGGTTTCTCAACTACGAGCGCCGCCGTCTGGTGGGCGACTACTTCCACAACGACTGGCTCGACACCCTCGTGCTGGCGCGGCGCCTGCTGGGTTCGCGCGTGGAGCGCCATGACCTGGCCACGCTGGCCGACTGGGCGGCGGCGTCCACCACGCCATGCCACCGGGCGCTCGCCGACGCCGAGGCCACGGCCGCCGTGCTGGCGCGCCTGGTGGGCCTGCTGGGCGACGGCGCGGCCACGCCGCTTGACCGCGTGATCGCCGTGGGGCAGCCCGGTGGGCAGCGCATGGCGCACAAGGTGGCGCTGGCGGAGGACCTGCCGTCCGCCGTCGGCGTGTACGTGATGCGCGACGAGCACGGGCGCGCACTGCGCGTGGGCAGTGCCGGCAACATCAGGCGTCGTGTGCGGGGGTACTTCACCTCGGCCAAGCGCCAGGGGCGCCTGCTGGCCCGGGCACTCGACTCCGTTGACCGCGTTGACCACGAGGTGACCGGGTCGGAGTTCGAGGCCGACCTGCGCGCGCACCGGCTGATGGCCGACCTGGCGCCCACGTGCAACCGCCCGCTGGCCGGCACCACATCGCGCCGGTACCTGCGGCTCTCGGGGAGCGGTGACGACGTGCGCATCACCGCCGTGGCACGCGCCTCGCGGGCGGGGGAGCACTTCGGTCCGCTGGGCGCGGAGCGCTCTGCCCGGCTGGCGAGCGAGGCGCTGCAGGTGCTGCTGCCCGCGGCTGCCGACGCGGGCGTGGCGCCTGCCGATGCCTGCCGCCGGGTGCTGGGGGACGACCCGATCGTGGCGGCCGAGGAGATGGCGCTGCTCATCGACCGCGCGGCGCGCGCCGGCGCCCTTGACGATGGCGCGCACGCCGAGGAGATCGATGCCCTGGTGGGCGTGGTGTCGGAGTTGGCGGCGCTGGCCCGTGCCCGCGGCGCCCGGTGCGTGCTGGTGGAGCCCGGGGTTGAGCAGCAGTCGATGGTGGCGTTCGTGGTGCGCGACGGCCTGGTGGCCGCGCGGGTGGAGGTGCATGCCGGCGGCGAGGCGGGGGCCGCGCATCGCATCCTCGCCGCGCTCGGGGCACCGCGCCCCGATGCGCCCCTGCCGCCCGCCGCGCTCGAGGAGATCGTGCTGGTGCGCCGCCGGGTGGAGCAGCGATCCGGCCACCCCGCGCTCATCACCGCGCCGGCCGGTGCCACCGCGCTGATGGATGCGCTGCGACGGGCGCGCGCGACGCTGATCCCGGCCGCCGGGGAGGCCTCGCGGGGTATCGTGGCCGCGGCGTGAGCCGCACCGACCCCGAATCGCGCGCCGTGGGCGCGCTCATCCGCTGGTATGGCCGTGAGGGGCACGACCTGCCGTGGCGTCGCACTCGCGACCGCTGGGCCGTGCTGGTGTCGGAGGTCATGCTGCAGAGCACGCAGGTGTCGCGCGTGGTGCCGTACTACGAGGCCTGGATGGCGCGGTGGCCCACGGCGGGCGATCTGGCCGACGCACCGCTCGGTGAGGTGCTGGCGCAGTGGCAGGGCCTCGGATACCCGCGCCGCGCACGCAACCTGCATGCCGCCGCCGCCGTGATCGCGCGCGATGGGTGGCCCGACCCCGACCGCTTCACCGACCTGCCGGGGGTGGGTGCGTACACGGCCGCCGCGCTTCGGTGCTTCGCCGACGGTGAGGCCGTGCTGCCGGAGGACGTGAACGTGCGCCGCGTGGTGGCGCGCAGGTTCCCCGGTGGCTGGCCGGGCACGCCGCGCGGCCGCGGGTGGGACGTGGGGCAGGCGCTGATGGACCTGGGGCGCGAGGTCTGCAGCGCCCGGGCGCCGAAGTGCGACGACGGGTGCCCCCTTCGCACGGGCTGCCCGGCGGCCGATGCGGGCGTGGTGCACGAGGTCACACCGCGCGCCCGGCGTCAGTCGCGGTACGAGGG
>CANGAY010000078.1 GCA_947451735.1 Actinomycetota bacterium | reverse complement strand
CGGGCCCTTGGACATGCCCTTCAGCGATGCCTCGTGCGAACCGGCCGCAGCCACGGTGTGGCCCTTCTCGTCGTCGATGAGCTGCGCGTAGATGCGCAGGTTCGACCGCGACACCGAGAGGCGGGGCCGCTCGGCAGTGCCGTGCACCTTGCCGCGGACGCGGCGGTGGCGCCGTGCGCGAGCGTCTCGTGTGGTGATGTTGCCCATTCCTCGATCGTCCCCTATGCCCGCTTGCCGACCTTGCGGCGGACTTCCTCACCTGCGTAGCGAATGCCCTTGCCCTTGTAGGGCTCGGGCGGACGCACGCGGCGGATCTCGGAAGCCACCTGGCCGACCTTCTGCTTGTCGATGCCGCTCACCACGATCTGCGTGGGCTCGGGCACCTCGAACGTAATGCCTTCGGGCGGGTTGAAGACGACCGGGTGCGAGAAGCCCACGGCCACCTCAAGATCCTTGCCCTTCATCTGCGCGCGGTAACCGACACCCACCAGCTCGAGCTTGCGCTCGAAGCCGTCGGTGACGCCCTCCACCATGTTGGCCACGAGGGTGCGCGACAGGCCGTGCAGTGCGCGGTGCGGACCACGGTCGGTCGGGCGGGTCACCACGAGCTCCTCCTCCTCGCGGGCCACGCGAATGGGCTCCACGACGGTGTGCTCAAGGGTCCCCTTGGGACCGGTGACCGTGACCTTCTGGCCGGCGATGTCCACCGTCACCCCGGAGGGGACGGGGATGGGTGCGCGTCCGATTCGACTCATCGTTCCTCGCCTACCAGACCGTGCACAGGACCTCGCCACCCACGCCGAGGCGCTTGGCCTCGTGGCCGGTGACAAGACCCTGGGAGGTCGAGATGATTGCGACGCCCATGCCACCCAGAACCTTGGGCAGGGAGTCCTTGTCGGCATACACCCGGCGGCCGGGCTTCGACACGCGGGTGATGCCCGAGATCACGCGACGGCGATCCTGGTCGTACTTCAGCTTGACCACGAGGGTCGAGCGGGTGCCGTCGGAGGTCGACTCGTAACCGGCGATGTAGCCCTGGTCCTCGAGGACGCGGGCGATGTCGGTCTTCAGTCGGCTTCCGGGCATCTCGACCTGGTCGTGCAGCGCCAGGTTGGCGTTGCGGATGCGCGTGAGCATGTCTGCGATGGGATCAGTCAGCATTTGGTTACCAGCTCGACTTCGTCATGCCCGGGATGTGGCCGGCGTGGGCCTCATCGCGCAGGCAGATGCGGCAGAGGCCGAACTTGCGGAACACCGCGCGCGAGCGACCGCACCGGTGGCAGCGCGTGTACGCCTGCGTCTGGTACTTGGTCGGCCGTGAGGCCTTCACTCGAAGGGATGTCTTCGCCACTTGTTCTGGTGCCTCTCGTATCTAGCGCTTGCGGCCGCGGCCGAACTTGCGCATCTTCTTGCGACGACGGGCTGCGCGCTCCTCTGCGCTGTAGCCCTCCGCCCGGAACGGCATGCCGAGGTGCGTGAGAAGGGCCTTGGCCTCCTCATCGGTCGTCGCCGAAGTGGTGATGGTCACGTTGAGCCCGCGCACGCGGTCGATCTTGTCGTAGTCGATCTCCGGGAAGATCGTCTGCTCGCGGAGCCCGAGGTTGTAGTTGCCGCGGCCGTCGAAGCCCTCCGGGTTGATGCCCCGGAAGTCGCGGATTCGCGGCAGGGCCACCGTGTTGAGGCGGTCCAGGAACTCCCACATGCGTGCGCCGCGAAGGGTGACCTTCGCGCCGATGGGCATGCCCTCGCGCAGCTTGAACTGGGCGATGGACTTGCGGGCGCGGGTGATGGCCGGCTTCTGACCGGTGATCTGCGCCAGCTCCTCCACGGCCTCGTCGAGGAACTTGGAGTTGACCTTGGCGTCGCCCACACCCATGTTCAGCGTGATCTTCTCGATCCGCGGGTGCTGCATCGGTGACGAGTAGCCGAACTGCTCCTGCAGCTTCGGGCGCACCTCGTCCTCGTACTGCGCCTTCAGGCGAGCCGGCGGAATGGCGATGTCGGTGTCGGTGCTCACGAGTCCAGAGCCTTCCCGGTACGGGTGGACACGCGAACGCGCTTCCCGTCCTTCTCCTCGATGCGAACCCGGCACGGCTTCTTGTCGGACGGGTCGATCGGCATGACATTGGAGAGGTGCATGGAGGCCGGCTTCTCGATGATGCCGCCCGGGTCTTCCGGCGGACGCGCCTTGGTGTGGCGCTTCACCATGTTGAGACCCTCCACGAGGACGCGGTCCTCCTGGGGGAACACCTCGAGGACGGTGCCCGTGCGGCCGCGGTCCTTGCCCGCGATGCACATGACCTCGTCACCCTTCTTCACACGCGCCGGCATCTACAGCACCTCCGGTGCGAGCGAGACGATCTTCATGAACTGCTTCTCGCGCAGCTCACGCGCCACGGGCCCGAAGATGCGGGTGCCGCGCGGGTTCTGGGCGTTGTCGATGATGACCGCGGCGTTCTCGTCGAAGGCGATGAACGTGCCGTCATCCCGCGGGTGCGCCTTCTTGGTGCGCACCACGACGGCCTTGACGACCTCGCCCTTCTTCACAGAGCCGTTCGGGGTCGCGGCCTTGACGGTGGCGACGATGGTGTCGCCCACGTAGGCGTAACGGCGACGGCTGCCGCCGAGCACGCGGATGCAGAGGATCTCGCGAGCCCCCGTGTTGTCCGCGACGCGGAGTCGTGATTCGTTCTGGATCATCTGGAGCTCCTAACGGGCCTTCTCGACGATCTCGACCAGGCGCCAGCGCTTCTGCTTCGAAAGCGGGCGGGTCTCGATGACGCGGACGACATCGCCCACGCCGGCCTCGTTCTTCTCATCGTGCGCGTGCAGCTTCGACGACTGACGAACGGTCTTGCCGTAGATGGGGTGACGGCGCGAGGTGTCAACGCGCACGGTGATCGTGCGGTCACGGCCATCACTGGTCACGATGCCCTGGCGCACCTTGCGCGCGGCCACCGACTCCTGGGGTGTCTCAGCCACGTGCGGCCTCCTCCGTTGCGAGCTCGCGCTCGCGGGCAATCGTCAGGATCTGGGCGATCTCGCGCTTGCGGATGCCGATCTCGCTCGTGCGCTCGAGTGCCCCGGTGGGCAGCTGGAAGCGCAGGTTGAAGAGCGCCTGACGCGACTCCTCGAGCTTGAGTGCGAGCTGATCCTCAGAGAGCTCGCGCAGTTCACTGGCCTTCTGCGTGGGCATGACTAGGCGTCCTCGCGGGTGACGAACTTGCAGCGGACCGGCAGCTTCATGGCAGCAAGGCGCATGGCCTCGCGGGCCGTTGCCTCGTCCACGCCGGACAGCTCGAACATGACCTTGCCGGGCTTGACCACGGCCACCCACGACTCGGGCGAACCCTTGCCGGAACCCATGCGGGTCTCAGCCGGCTTCTTGGTGACCGGGAGGTGCGGGAACAGGTTGATCCACACCTTGCCCTGGCGCTTGATGTAGCGGGTCATCGCCACACGCGCGCTCTCGATCTGACGGTTGGTGATCCAGGCGGCCTCGAGCGACTTCAGGCCGTACTGGCCGAAGTGGACCTCGGTGTGGCCCTTGGACTGGCCCTGACGTCGACCGCGGTGCGCCTTGCGGTACTTGGTGCGCTTCGGCATCAGCATGGGGCTACCTCGCTCCCTCGGCCGGCGGGCCGTCCTGACGCGGGCCACGGCCCTGACCGCCACCCTGGCCGCCGCGGCCACGACCGCCGCCGCCACCACCGCCACCGCGGTTGTCGCGACGCGGGCGACGCGGGGGCTGCGGTGCCTCGGCGTCGATGCTGCGGCCACGGGCGTCCACGACACCCTCCGGCAGCACCTCGCCCTTGTTGATCCACACCTTCACGCCGATGCGGCCGAAGGTCGTCTTCGCCTCGGCGAAGCCGTAGTCGATGTCGGCGCGCAGCGTGTGCAGCGGCACACGGCCCTCGGAGTAGTGCTCGATGCGCGACATCTCGGAACCACCCAGACGGCCACCGCACTGGATCTTCACGCCCTGGGCGCCGGAGCGCATGGCGGACGTGAGCGAGCGCTTCATGGCGCGACGGAACGAGACACGGTTCTCGAGCTGCTCGGCGATCGACTGGGCAACCAGGGTCGCGTCGAGCTCGGGGCGCTTGATCTCGTTGATGTTGATCTGGATCTGCTTGCCGGTGAGCGCGTTGAGCTCACGGCGCAGGGCGTCCACCTCGGAACCGCTCTTGCCGATGACGATGCCGGGGCGGGCCGTGAAGATGTCCACGGTCAGCTTGGTGGCGTCCTTGCGCAGCTGGATGTCCGACAGGCCGGCGTGGCTCAGCTTGCGCGTGATGTGCGCGCGAACCGCCCGGTCCTCGTCGAGGTACGCGGCGTAGTCACGCTCGGTGTACCAGTTGCTCTTCCAGCCGTGGAGGATGCCCAGGCGGAATCCGGTGGGGTGAATCTTCTGGCCCATCAGGCGTCCTCTGCGGGCCCGAGCCCGATCGTGATGTGGCAGGTGCGCTTGTTGATCTTCCCGGCGCGACCCATTGCCCGCGGCTGGTAGCGCTTCATGGTGGGACCCTCGTCGACCGTGGCGCGCGTGACGAACAGCTCGCGCACGTTCAGGCCGGCGTTGTGGTCGGCGTTGGCCATGGCGCTCTCCAGCACCTTGCGCACCGGCACAGCGGCGTCGCGGGTGGAAAAGGCCAGGATGGCCTGCGCGTTCGGCACCGACTCGCCGCGGATGAGGTCCGCGATGAGGCGCGCCTTGCGGGCGGACACGCGCACGAACTTGGCGGTGGCCTCCGGGCGCGCGGGCTTGCGGGTGCCGCCGTCGTCGTTGCGGGCGGGAGTGGCCGCGGCCTCGACCTCGGGGGTCTCGACCTCGGTGGTCTCTGTGGTGGTCTCGGTGGTCGCCACGTCAGCGCCTCGACGTCTGTCGGTCGTCGCCGTGCCCCTTGTAGGTGCGCGTCGGGGCGAACTCGCCCAGCTTGTGGCCGACCATGCTCTCCGACACGAACACGGGCACGTGCTTGCGCCCGTCGTGCACGGCGATGGTGTGCCCCACCATCTCGGGGAAGATCGTTGACGAACGCGACCAGGTGCGAAGCATGCGCTTCTCACTCGAGGCGTTCATGTCCTCGATCCGCTTCAGGAGCTTGGGGTCGACAAAGGGACCCTTCTT
>CANGAY010000077.1 GCA_947451735.1 Actinomycetota bacterium | reverse complement strand
GCCCCCGGAGGTGGTGAGCGCACAGGTATGGGACACGCCTGCGGCGATCTGGGTGACGTATGAGAGGGGGGTGCCACCCGGGCCCTGGCCTGTGGCAAGCACATCTACCGGGGTGCTCTGGTTGGACGTCGCGCCATCGCCGAGCTGGCCAGAGACGCCCCGCCCCCAGCACTTCACGCCCCCGGAGGTCGTGATGGCACAGGTGTGGTTGCCGCCTGCGGCGATCTGGGCGACGCCTCCGAGTGGGGCGCCATCGCAGGTCCCGGGGGTCGTGGCGGTCACGCACACATCCACCGGGGTGCTCTGGGTGGAGGGCGTTGTTGCGCCATTACCGAGCTGGCCGTTGACGGCAAACCCCCAGCACTTGAGACCGCCGGACGTGGTAAGCGCACAGGTATGGGACAGGCCAGCGGCGATCTGGGTGACGTCGGACAGGGCGGTGCCACCCGGGCCCTGGCCTGTGGCAACGACATCCACCGGGGTACTCGGGACCGGTGGCGTCAGGCCATTGCCGAGCTGGCCCTCGGTGCCATATCCCCAGCACTTGACGCCCCCGGAGGCGGTGAGGGCACAGGTGTGGCGGTTCCCTGCCGCGATCTGGATGGCCCTGAAGTTCCAGGCCGAGGCTGCAGGGCCGGTAAAGGTGCCGGTTGCCTGATCGAAGGTGACGCCGTCCGGGAGCGTGCCCGCACGTACCTCGAAGCGCTTTGTCCCTGACCCGCCGGTGGTGGTTGCGGGAAGGAGCGTGCTCTCCGATCCGGTGATGAAACGCTGGGTGAAGTAGTTGATGCTGAGTGGGTCCGGCCGCGAGGGCGTGGGTGCTGCAGGTGCCGGCACCGAACCGGATGGGCTTGTGCCGGAAAGGGCTTCTGCAACAACCTTGGCGCCCGAGCACTTCCAGACAGATTTCGTTCCCTTTGCCTTCACACAGGCACGTACGCTCGCGCCCTTGAGCCCAGCGGGAGGAGCGAAGGTGGCCTTGCTTGCCCGAGCGATGGCCACCCACTTGGTGACCGTCTTCTTCTTGACGGTCACCTTCTTCTGGGTCTGCCACTGGAAGAGGTACGTGGTGCCCTTTGCTGCAGGCGTTGCCACCGATGCGGTGAGGGTGGCGCCCACCTGAGCGCTACCGGTCACCACCGGCGCGCGAACGGCCGGGGCTGCCTGCAAGGTCGCGGGCAGGGCAATGACTGTCACGAGGGCAGCAGCGAGCAATGCGGGGAGTCGGGGGGAACGACGGCTCATTACGGTGTTTCTAACACCGCGCGGCTCGACGGTGCCCAGATCGGGGTTCTCACACCGACCGAGCGCGCCGCCTAGGGAATAGGCAGCGCCCTCTCGAACACGATGCGATCTTCCCCGGCACCGAGGTAGTCGGCCACCAGCGGCCCGTCGAACCCGAGCGCGCGGTGAAACGCGATGGACCCCTCGCGATGCGGTGCCGCCAGCGCCCTGATGCGCGTGCACCCCTTCTCCATGGCCCGCTCCCCGAACCACCGGTACAGCGTGGCCCCCACCCCCTGCCCCCGCAGCGCCGGGTCAACCGCATGCAGGTGCACGTAGGCCAGATCGGGCTCGGACAGGCTCACCATGCCCAGCAGAAAACCGGCGGGCGATCCGTCGGCACGGGCGATCCACACACCGCCCGGGCCCAGTTGGTCGAAGAACAGGCGGTGCAGCGTGAGCCCCACCGGATGCCCGAACCACGCCTCCGCGACCGCCCGGGCAGCGACGAAGTCGTCACCCGTGAGCGGCCGCGGAGGCAGCAGATCTGCACTAGCCGAGACTTGCCACCCCGATGGGGCACGCAACGCCCGTGCCACCCAGGCCGCAGTACCCGTTGGGGTTCTTGGCCAGATACTGCTGGTGGTACGGCTCGGCGTAGTAGAAGGGCCCGCCGATGGCGATCTCGGTGGTGATGTCACCGAGGTTCAGCACGTTCAGCGCCTCCTGGAACATGTCGCGCGAGGCCTCGGCCTTCACCTTCTGCGCCTCGTCCACGCAGTAGATGGCCGACCGGTACTGGGTGCCCACGTCGTTGCCCTGCGCCATGCCCTGCGTGGGGTCGTGCCCCTCCCAGAACGTGCGGAGCATCTCGCCGTATGAGGTCTCGGCGGGGTCGTACACCGCCAGTACCACCTCGGTGTGGCCCGTGCGCCCGCTGCACACCTCTTCGTACGTGGGGTGCGGCGTGAAGCCCCCTGCGTACCCCACCGCGGTGGTCCACACGCCGGCGTGCTGCCAGAAAAGGCGCTCGGCGCCCCAGAAGCAGCCCATGCCCACGACGATGGTCTCGAAGCCATCGGGAAACGGCGGGATGAGCGGATTTCCAAGCACCTCGTGCGCCACGGGGATGCGCATCGACTCCGCGCGACCCGGCAGGGCGTCCTGCTCAGCCACCATGTTCACCTTCGAGGAGTTCCAGAACGGCATTTGTGCTCCTTTCGCTGTCCCCTGAAGGTAATGCGATATTGAGCATTCCCGGGGAAGCGTTCCTTAAGGTCCGGCAATCACACGGTAGCCGCGCTCGCCCACGAGGGCGGCCGCCTTCCGTGCCGACTCATCTGAATCCACGACGATCGTGAGCGCACCGGCGGGCTCCCCCGCCACCGCGGGCACCAGGTCGAGGTCCTCGATGTTGATGTGCGCGTGGCCGAGCGCCGTGGCGATTTCCGACAGCACACCCGGCCGGTTGGGCACCTCGATGACCACGCGGGTGCTCTCGCCATCGGTGGCATCGTCCACGGCCATCAGGCGCTCGCGGCCCTTGGCGGCACTGGTGAAGAAGGTCTGAAGCCACTCGCGGTCGCCTCCCCGGAGGGCCTCCTCAACCTCAAGCAGGTCGGCACGGTGCTTTCGCACCTCGGCAAGCACTGCGTCGCGGTTGGTGAGCAGGATGTCGGCCCAGAGCGCCGGGTTCGCACCGGCAACACGGGTGAGATCGCGAAATGACGGGCCGGCGGATCGCAGCGCCTCGCGCCCCTGCGGCGCGGTGTCGGCCGCCTGGCGGATGAGCGCCGACGCGATGACGTGCGGCAGATGCGACACCAGTGCCATGAGGTGGTCATGCACCTCGGCGTCCACGGCCACGGGCGTGGCGCCCACCGACGACACCATGCCGTGCACGCGCTGCAGCAGGTCGGGGCGGGTCTCCTCGGTGGGCGTGAGAAACCAGGTGGCGCCGTCGAACAGGTCTTCACGCGCGTGCTCCACGCCTGCGCGCTCCCCACCGGCGACCGGGTGCCCGCCGCAGAACCGCGCGCGCTCCTCGGGCGTGAGGGCGTTCAGCACGTCGCTCTTGGCCGAGCCCACGTCGGTGACCACCGCGTCGGGGTCGGCCACCGCAAGCACGCGGCGCACCACGTCGGGGATGTCCCCAACCGGCGCGCACACCACGATGACCGCGGCGCCCTTCACGGCATCGGCCAGGTCGTCGCCGCCGGCGGTGATGGCCCCGCACTCGGTGGCACGGCCGATGACCCCGTCGCCGGGGTCAATGCCGCGCACATCAGTTGCGCCGGCACGGCCCATCAGGGCGAGCCCGAGGGACCCCCCGATGAGACCGACGCCGACGAGGGCGACCGGGCCCTCGAGCCCGGTCGTCGCCATCAGACCCCGGCGGGGACGGGCTCGCCGCCCGCCATCACCAGACCCATGAGGTCGACCACGCGCTTCACGTCGGCCACCCACGCGGCGAACGTCTCGGAGCGGATCTGCTGCGGGCCGTCGCACAGTGCGTGCTCGGGCTCGGGGTGCACCTCGACGATGAGGCCGTCGGCGCCGGCGGCAACCGCGGCACGGGCCATGGGAAGAATGAAGTCGCGGCGGCCCATCGCGTGCGACGGGTCGACGATGACCGGCAGGGCCGACAGGTTCTTGGCCACCGGAACGGCCGAGAGGTCGAGCGTCGAACGCGTGGCGGTCTCGAACGTGCGGATGCCGCGCTCGCACAGCATGATGCGCTCGTTGCCCTCCTTGGCGATGTACTCGGCCGAGAGGAGCCACTCCTCGATGGTGTTGGCCAGACCGCGCTTGAGGAGGATGGCCTTGTCGGTGCGGCCGATCTCCTTCATCAGGTCGAAGTTCTGCATGTTGCGGGCACCCACCTGGATGACGTCGGCCACCTCGAGCACGTCGTCGAGCTGGCGGATGTCCATGAGCTCGGTGACGATGGGCAGGCCGGTCTCCTCGCGGGCCTCCGCGAGGATCTCGAGCGCGGGCTTGCCAAGGCCCTGGAAGGTGTACGGCGAGGTGCGCGGCTTGTACGCGCCACCGCGAAGCATGCAGGCGCCGGCCGCCTTCACCACGTGGGCGGTGCTGAGGGTCTGCTCGCGGGTCTCCACCGTGCACGGGCCGGCGATGAGGCCGAACGAGCCGCCACCCACCTGGTTGCCGTCCACAATCACCGGCAGGTCGCCGTGACGGAACTCACGCGACACCAGCTTGTACGGCTTGAGGATCGGCACGACGCGCTCGACGCCCTCCTCACCCTCCAGCGCCAGACTCGCGACGAGCTCGCGGTCGTCGCCGATGGCACCGATGACGGTGACGAACTCCCCGCGCGAGACGTGGGCCTGGGCCCCGGCGGCGGTCACGCGGTCGACGATGGACTGAATCTGTCCGTCGGACGCGCCTTCCTTCATCACGATCATCATGGCTGCGTGTGAGTCCTGTTTCGGTGTCTATGCGGGGACAGCGGCGCCCAGCGCGGAGAGGAATGCATCGTTCTCCGACGGCGCGCCGATTGTGACGCGAAGCGTGCCGGGGCACCCGAGTGCGGATCCGTTGCGCACGATCACTCCTCGCCTGAGGAGGTCCTCGTGCAGCGCGGCCGCATCCATGTCGGAGCCCGGCGGCTCCATCAGGATAAAGTTGCCGTGGCTCGGGGTAAAGGGCACACCCATTTCGGTGAGTGCATCTGCAACACGCTCGCGCTCCGAAATGGCCTCGTCAATGCGCTCCTGAATGGCCGCCGGGTGCTTGAGGCTCTCGAGCGCGGCAACCTGCGCGAGCTGGTTGGTGTTGAACGGCTGGCGCACGGCCTGCAGGGCCTGCACCCACGATTCCGACCCGATTCCGTAGCCGATTCGCAGGCCGCACAGGCCATAGGCCTTGCTGAATGTGCGCGTGACCAGCAGGTTGGGCCGGGAGCGTGCGAGCACCGACACACGACCGCGATCGGGCTCGGTGACGAAGTCGTAGTAG
>CANGAY010000076.1 GCA_947451735.1 Actinomycetota bacterium | reverse complement strand
TGGTCACCACGGCCACGGTCTCCTGCAGGTAGTCGGACAGCGGCACGGCCACCGGCGACAGGGGGCCGAGCGGGCCATCCCAGCCCAGCGAGCCGATGGGCTCCGCGCCGCGGTCGGCGTGGAACTGCACCTGCTGCTTGTCGCCCTCGATCCAGCCGGCCGATGCCAGCAGCAGGTCGAGCGGCGTCTCGTGCACCACGTCGTCCTCGCCCACCCAGGGCTGGGTGACGGGCTCGAGGCCACCGGCCAGACGCGCACGCGCCTCGGCGTGGGGAAGCCCACCGCGGGCGCTGGCGCGGGCGTGCACCTCGCGCTGCACCTCGGGGTACGTGAGCACGCGCGGCACGCCGTCGGCGCCACCCACCAGGGCCACCTTCTCGCCGGGGGCGAGGGGGCACGGGTCGGACGTGAGCTCGTGCACCGGCACGATGCCGGGCTCGGACGAGGCCACATACAGATCGGCCGTCTCCACCCACCACAGCGGGCGAAGGCCCAGCGCGTCAACCGAGAACACCATCTCGTCGCCGGCACGGGTGGCGAGCGCCACCGGGCCCTGGGCGTACGGCCCCCATGCCTCGCGGTAGTGCACGTAGAGGTCCTGCAGGTCGGTCGGCAGGCGGTGCACCTCACCCAGGATGGGCGGGAACGCGAACTCCACGGCCTCGAGCAGCGACAGGCGCTTCTCGAAGATGAGGCCCTCGAGCAGGCGGTTCAGGTCCTGCGAGTCGGAGCCGTCACGCGTGACGGGCAGGCCGAGCTGCCGCGACTGCTCGCGCAGCTGCGCGATGGTGTTGATCTCGCCGTTGTGGCCGAGGATGGCGAACGGCTGCACGCGGCTGAACGTGGGGTACGTGTTGGTTGAGTATCGGTTGTGCGCGATGACGCGCGACGACGCGAACTCGGGGTCGGCCAGCTCGGGGTAGAAGCGGGGCAGCACGAGCGGCTGGCCCAGCACCTTGTACACGCAGTCGTTGGCCGAGAACGAGGCCACGTGGCACGTGAGGGCCTGCTCGATGGCAACCATGGCGCGGTAGCACTCGCGCGATGCCGTGGCGGCATCGGCCGCCAGCAGTGCGAGCTGCCAGAACACCGGGGGCGTCTCGGCCGCGCGGGGGCCGAGCGCGGTGCGGTCGATCTCGCCCTCGCCCGAGAGCAGCACGTCGAAGCCGTGCGCGCGCACCACGTCGAGCAGCGCGGGCAGCTCGCGGTCGGCCACCTCGGATCCCTCGAAGAACACGTGGGCCACCACGAACCTGGGGTCGTCGGCCAGTGCGGCGTCGTGCCCGTCAGCCGCGAGGCGCTTGGCCCACAGTGGCCGCGGGATGTCCACCTGGATGCCCGAGCCGTCACCCTCGCCGTCAACGCTGCCGGCGCGGTGCACCATCATGTCGAGCGCGATGACCGCCCGTTCCACCACGTCGTGGGACGGCTTGCCGTCCTTCGTGGCGAAGGCCGCAAGGGCGCAGGCGTCGTGCTCCCGGAGCTCAGGGAGTCCAGGCGGCGGAGTCGTCGCGAACGGCACGGGCGTCGTGGTCAAATGAAGCCTCTTCGGGTCGGGGCGAACGGGTAGTGAATAGGTCGCCGGGTCCGGTGTCAACGGGCGACCTGCCCCGGTCGCACGGGACGGCCGTTCCCCCTTGCCCATGGGGCGCGCGGCTACCATGGCTCCACGTGAACGAGACCATGCGATGCCACCGGCACCCCGACCGGGAAACCCTGCTCGCATGTTCGTCGTGCGGACGGCCCGTCTGCACCGACTGCATGCGCACGGCGGCGGTGGGAATCCGGTGCCCCGACTGCGCCGGCGGGTCCGCATCCGGCCCCGCAAAGGGCCGTGCGCGCCGCCTGAACCTGGCGCCCATGGCCGGTGGCGCGCCGCTCACCATCGCGCTCATCGCCATCTGCGTGCTGGTCACCATTGTCGAGTTGACGCAGGGGCTCGGGCTGAATGGCGGGGGCAATGCGCAGATCGCTGTGGACCTCGGCCTGTTCGGCCCGTTTGTGGCCGATGGGCAGTGGTACCGCATCATCACCGCGGCGTTCGTGCACGCGGGGCTCATCCACCTGATCTTCAACATGATCGTGCTGTGGTGGCTCGGCGGGGCCCTCGAGCGCTACGCCGGTTCGGTGCGCATGGGCCTGGTGTTCCTGTCGAGCGTGGTGTGGGGCAGCGCGGGCGCGCTGCTGATGGCCCCCGACGCCCTCACCGTGGGGGCATCCGGCGGCATCTACGGCCTCATGGCCGCGTTGCTGGTGCTGGAGCGTCAGCAGGGCATGGCGCTGCTGGGATCGGGGCTCGGGGTGTTCCTGCTGCTCAACCTGGGGCTCAGCTTCATCATCCCCGGCATCTCCATCGGAGGGCACCTCGGGGGCATCGTGGGTGGCTTCCTCGCCGCCATCGTGCTGTCGGGATATGGCCGTGGCCATCTGGCATATGGGCGCTGGAGCCCCGCGGTGGTGGGTGGCCTGGTGGCCGTCATCGTGGGCGGCTTCGCCCTGGCGGTGATCTGGGCCTAGGGCGCGGGGAGGAGGCGGTGCGCCTCCTCGATGACGGCGGCGGTGAGCGCCACCGCGGCGTCGATGTCGGCCGGGTGGCACGCCTCGACGGCCGTGTGCACGTACCGCGTGGGAATCGAGATGCAGCCGGCGATGGCGCCCTCGCCCGCGAGCTGGATGCTCTGGGTGTCGGTGCCACCACGGCCCGACACGTGCATCTGCACCGGGATGTCGCGCTCAGTCGCCACCTGCACCATCAGATCCACCAGTTCGGGGTGGCCGATGGCGCTGGCATCCATCACGCGGATGGCCGCGCCCTTGCCCAGACGGGTGGTGGGGCCGCTCTTGGGCGTGCCCGGGCCGTCGTCGGCCGGGCAGGTGTCGATGGCCACCGCGATGTCGGGGGCGATGCGGTGGGCGGCGATACGCGCGCCGCGCAGCCCCACCTCCTCCTGCGCAGTGGCCGTGGCGTGCACCTCCACCTGCGCGGGGCGGGCGGCACGGAGGCCCTCGAGCATCACGTACACGCCCACGCGGTTGTCGAGCGCCTTGCCGGTGACCAGGTCGCCCACCTCGGCCAGATCGCGGATGCGCGTGGCCACGTCGCCGGGGCGCACCAGTTGCTGTGCCCGCTCACCGTCCATGCACAGGTCAATCGCCAGATCCTCGATCTTTGGCGCCCGGCCGCGCGCGGCCTCGTCCATCAGGTGAATGGCGGTGGTGCCCACGATGCCCACCAGATCCTCGCGGCCCTGCACCAGCACGCGCTGGTCCACCAGGGTCTTGGCATCCCATCCGCCGAGCGGGATGAACTTCGCGAAGCCCCGCTCGTCGACGTGGGTGATCATGAGGCCGATCTCGTCCATGTGCGCGGCGAGCATGAGGCGGCCCGGTGCATCGCCGGCGGCGGCCCGCACGCCGTCGAGGCAGCCCATGGGGTCGGTGTCGACCCGATCGGTGAGTGCGTCCAGCTGATCGCGCACGATTGCGCGCACCCGGTCCTCGTGCCCCGGCGGACCGGATGCCTCCGCCAGGACACGAAGCAGGGTGATGTCCATCAGGTGCGGGCGGCCTTCGACCCGGCCGATCCGTCACGCGGGTGCGTGAAGGGGTCGGCGATGGCCCACAGGGCCATGTTGGCGGCCACCAGGGTGATGATGCCGGGGATGAACCAGATGCCCCCGCAGGCGAGGAACCCGCCGCAGCCGCCCACGTAGAGCAGGGCGCTGCCGAGCGAGGGCGACCTGCGCACCACGATGGCGCCGCCGATGGTGATGAGGGCCATGAGCATGGCCACGCCACCGTTGAGGGTGCCGGCGCGCGGCGCGAAGGTGTCGAACAGACCACCGAACGAGAAGGCGTCGAAGGCGCGGAAGGCCGCGAGGAAGCTGAGCACCGCCCCGATGCCGCCGAGCACGGCGCACCAGTTGCGAAGCTGGGCCTGGCGCGCGTCGATCGCCGCCTGGTGGTCGTCCGTGCTCACTGGCAGTCCAGCACGAGCTTGCCGAAGTGCAGCCCGTTCTCTTCGCGCTCGTGCGCCGCGGCGGCGTCGCCCAGCGGGCGCACGCTGTCGATGACCGGGGTCCACGACTGGTTCTGCACGGCGGCGAGCAACTGGCGGAACTCGGCGGGGCTGCCCATGGTGGTGCCGAGCAGGGCCACCTGGCCCAGCGTGACAGGCCGCACCTGCAGGTCGACCTTCGCGCCGCCGGTGCCGCCGAACACCACCACGCGGCCACCCGGTGCGCAGGCGTCGATGCTGCCGCCCCACGTGGATCCCACGGAGTCGATCACCACGTCCACGCCACCGCCGTTGGCCTCCTTCACGGCTGCGGGCCACTCGTCGCCGGCTTCGGCGTAGTGCACGCCCACGTCGGCGCCGAGTTCCTTCGCCGCCGCCCGCTTGTCGTCGGACGACGAGGTGACGACCACACGGCACCCTGCGGCCTTGGCGAGGTTGAGGGCGAACGTGGCCACGCCGCCGCCGATGCCGATGATGAGCACCGTCTCGCCGGGCACCACTCGCGCCCGGGTCATGAGCGACCGCCAGGCCGTGAGGCCGGCGAGCGGCAGGGCCGCGGCCTCGTGCCACGACAGACGGGACGGCTTGGGGTACACGTTCTCGGCCGGGATGACGATCTGCTCGGCGTAGGTGCCCTGATCGGGGCCGCCCAGAATGCGGAAGCCGGGGCCGGGGGCACGCTGGTCGGGACCCCATGCGAGCGACGGCAGGATGATGACCTCGTCGCCCACGGCCACGCCGGACACCCCGGCGCCGACCTTGTGCACGATGCCGGCGCCGTCGGATCCGGGCGTGAGCGGCAGCGGCACCTTGGCCACGCCCTTGCGCACGAACACGTCGCGGCGGTTCAGCGCGGCGGCCTTCAGTGCCACCACCACCTCGCCGGGGCCGGGCTCCGGGTCGGCGACCGTCTCAAGGACGAGTACCTCGGGTCCGCCGGGCTCATTCATCCTGATTGCCTGCAACGCCACTCCTCAGTCGTTCGTGCTGCCGGGTGCGGGCACGATACCGGCCCCGCGCGGGCCGCGCGCCGCGATCAGTCGGAGGGGCGGGTGGCGTCGAGCATGGGGAAGATGCTCACGTCGGTGCCGTGGGCGCGCCACGCGATTGGCAGGGAGCCGTTTGAGCGCCCGATGACCTGCCCGGCGGTGACCACCGTGCCCTCGGCGATGCCGGGCTCGTAGGCGGCGAGCGCCCCCAGGCCGATGCGG
>CANGAY010000075.1 GCA_947451735.1 Actinomycetota bacterium | reverse complement strand
GCATGGCCAGCAGCACCGCCCGGCCCGGCTGGCCATCGCGTCCCGCGCGACCGGCCTCCTGGTAGTAGCCCTCAAGCGACGTGGGGATTGACCAGTGCCACACGCCGCGCACATCTGACCGGTCGATGCCCATGCCGAAGGCGTTGGTGGCCGCGATCACGTCGGCGTCGCCGCTCATGAAGGCGTCCTGCGCGCGCTGGCGAGCCTCGCCTGGCATTCCTGCGTGGTACCCCACGGCGCGAAGGCCCCGGGCGCGAAGGCCCTCGGCCACTTCTTCCGTGGCCTTGCGTGTGCCGCAGTACACGATTGCCGGGCTGCCGCCGTCGGCTTCAAGCCCCGCCAGCAGCACCGCCCACTTTCGGGCGACCGCACCCTTGCCCTCGAGCGCGATGACGTCGAGGCTCAGGTTGGGCCGGTCGAACCCGGTGCGGATGGTCACCGGATCGCGAAGGCCCAGCTTGTTGACGATCTCAGCCGACACCTGCGGCGTGGCGGTGGCGGTGAGGGCCATCACGCAGCGCGGCTGCAGCATCTCGCGCTGCTCGGCCAGGCGCAGGTAGTCGGGGCGGAAGTCGTGGCCCCATTCGCTCACGCAGTGGGCCTCGTCGATGGCCAGCAGGTCGATGGGGTTGGCACGGAGCGCCTGTGTGAAGGCTTCGTGCACAAAGCGCTCTGGCGCGCACAGCACCAACCGCACTTCGCCGCGCCTGATGCGGTCGATGGCGTCGCGGGTCTCCGCGGGCGACTGCGTGCTGGTGACCATCGCCACGGGCAGCCCGGCGGCCTCGAGCTTGGCGTGCTGGTCGTTGATGAGCGCGATGAGCGGGCTCACCACCACTGTGAGGCCTCCGTTGCAGAAGGCGGGTGCCTGGAAGCACAGGCTCTTGCCCGATCCGGTGGGCATCACCACCAGGCTGTCGGCGCCGGCGAGCGCGGCGAGGATGGGGCGGTCCTGCGCCGGGCGAAGCGCGGTGACCCCCATCTGGGCGAGCACCTCGCGAAGCGGACGGGGTTCGCCGCCGGGGCGTGGGGGGATGGGGGCATCGAGCGCATCGCGCCGGGCGCGCAGCGGCGCGGCGATGCGGCCGAGCGCGGTGCGTGCCTCGCCCTGCAGATCGCGCCAGTCGTCGCGCAGGGCCTCAAGCAGGCGGTCGGCGGTTGCGGCATCGTCGGGGGCCAGGGCACCGCTGTGCTCGGCCCGCGACAGCACGTATGCCAGGTCGGCGACGGAATCAACGGGCAGGTCGGGCATGGTGCTCACGGGCGGCCGAATGTAGCGCCCTCGCCGGACCCCTAGGATCCGGGCACATGAGCACCCTGACCTTCCGGCCGGCGGCCGCCCTTGCGGGTTCCGTTGCGGTCCCACCGGACAAGAGCCTGACGCATCGGGCCTTTCTGCTGGGCGCAATCTCCGACCGCGTTGTGGTGGTTGACAACCCCCTCGACAGTGAGGACACCTACGCCACGTTGCAGGCGGTTCGTGCCCTCGGCGCGGGCGTAGAGGGCAGCGTGTCGGACGACCGCGTGGTCATCACCGGGCGCGGAATCCGGGGGCTCACGCCACCGCCGGTGATCGACTGCATGAACGCCGGAACGCTGATGCGTCTGGTCGCGGGCATCCTGGTGGGGCAGTCGGGCGATGTGACGGTGCTTGACGGGGACGACTCACTGCGTGGCAGGCCCATGCGCCGCATCGTCGATCCGTTGCGGGCAATGGGCGCCGAACTGGAGCCGACCGACGCCGGTACGCCCCCGCTTGCGGTGCGCACAGGGCGCCCACTTGTTGGCGTGGTGCACGACCTGCCGGTGGCAAGTGCTCAGGTGAAGAGTTGCGTGCTGCTTGCCGGGCTGAATGCCGAGGGCGAGACCTGGGTGCGCGAGCCGGTGTTGTCGCGCGACCACACCGAGCGCATGCTCGAGGCCGCGGGCGTGGAGTTGCTGCGCCGCGACGGCATGGTGGGCGTGCGGGGGCCTATCGCCGGCATGTCGCTGCCCGACATCCGGGTGCCGGGCGACTTCTCGTCGGCGGCCTATGGAATCGTCGCGGGCGTCTTGCGTGGCGACCCCGAGGTTCGGGTGACCGGTGTCAACCTCAACCCCGGGCGTACCGGCTTGCTTGCCGTGCTCGAGCGCATGGGCGCCGACGTTCGGGTTGAGGCTCAGCCTGACGTGGCGGGCGAGCCGTGCGGCGACATCGTGGTGCGCCGCGCGGGAACGCTGCAGGGCACCACCGTTGTGGCCGACGAGGTGCCCTCGATGGTTGACGAGCTTCCACTGGTGGGCCTGCTCGGCGCACTTGCGGCCGGCACCACCACCGTGAGCGGCGCTGCCGAGCTGCGGGTGAAGGAGAGCGACCGCGTGGCCACCGTGGTTCGCCTGCTGCGTGCAGTGGGCGCCACCGCCGACGAGCGCGAGGATGGCTTTGTGGTGACCGGTGCCCCGTCATTCCCGGGTGGAGACGTGCAGAGCGACGGCGACCACCGCCTGGCCATGCTCGGTGCGCTGGCGGGCATGGCAAGCACCGGCGGGGTGACGGTGCACGGCTTCGAGGCATCTGCGGTGTCGTACCCCACGTTTGCCGACGACATGGCGTTGCTTGGCGCGGAGATCGCGTGATCGTCGCCATTGATGGGCCTGCGGGGGCGGGCAAGAGCACCGTGGCACGTGCCGTGGCCGACGCCATGGGTGTGGGCTACGTGGACACCGGCGCCATGTACCGGGCGCTCACCCTTCTTGCCATGCGCACCGGGGTGGATGTGTCCGACGGCCCGGCGCTTGCCGACCTTGCCCGTGAACATCCCGTCACGCTCGAGCACGGCCGCGCGGGCCTTCGCGTGTTCATCGCGGGCGACGATGTGACCATGGCCATCCGCGAGGCCGACGTCACCGCGAATGTGTCGGAAGTGGCCGCGCACCCCGACGTGCGCGCCGAGATGGTGGCGCGCCAGCGGGCCATCATGGGCGTGGGCGACTGGGTGAGCGACGGCCGCGACATCGGCAGCGTGGTGTGTCCCGACGCCGAGGTGAAGGTGTTCCTCACCGCATCGGTGGATGAGCGCGCCAGGCGGCGCCACGCCGAGCTGGTGGCACGCGGCGAGCAGGTTGACCTGCGCGCCATCCGCGATGATGTTGAGCGTCGCGACCACGCGGATTCATCACGCGCGGCCAGCCCGCTTGTGGTGGCCGATGGCGCGGTGATCGTTGACACCACCGGCATGGGCATTGACGAGGTCGTGGCCCGCATCGCCGGCATGGCGCAGGAGGCGAGGGGTTGAGCGAGCGCGAGGCGAGCCCGGCAGACGGCATCAGGCTGCGCATCTGGTTCTGGTGGATCTGCGCCGAGCTGATGACCGTGGTGTTCCGCACCGTGTACCGAATGCGGGTGAAGAACCGGAAGAAGGTGCCGCGCACGGGCAGCGTGCTCATCGTGAGCAACCACCTGTCGAACCTCGACCCGCCGCTGCTCGGCTGGGCCGCACGCCCCCGCAAGTCGTTCTACATGGCCAAGGCCGAACTGTTCGAGAGCCGCAAGGGCGCCTGGATCATCTCGTCGCTCGGGGCCTTTCCCGTTGTGCGTGGTGGGGCAGACCGCAATGCCGTGCGCGTGGCCCGCGACCTGCTCGCCCGCGGCGAGAGCGTGCTGATGTTCCCCGAGGGCACGCGATCGCGCGACGGCCTGCTTCGGGCAGCATTCCCCGGTGCCGGGTCGATGGGGCTTGACGAAGGTGTCACCATCATCCCCGCGGCGATCTGGGGAAGCCAGTTCAAGTACGGCCCGGTGCGGGTGGTGTTTGGCGACCCGGTGTCGAAGGAAGGTCTTGCCGAGGGCACGAAGGGTGCCCGTGCGGCAGAGCTCACCGAGCGCATGATGCAGGCCATTGCCGATCTGGTGCCACTGGCGGGCGGACCGCCCCAAGTGGTGAACCACGGCACACCGACACTGGAGCACGACTGATGGCGGACGAGGCACCCAAGCCCAAGGCATCGCGCCCGGGTATGCCCGACCGCCCGCGCGGTCGCGAGCGCCACGCCGCGCGCGGCAGCACCGTGGCCGCCGACCAGCCCGTGGTGGCCGTGGTGGGCTATCCGAACGTGGGCAAGTCCACGCTGTTCAACCGCCTCACCGGCCGCCGCGAGGCGGTGGTCGATTCCATGGCCGGCGTCACCCGCGACCGCCGCCAGGGCGGGGCCGAGTGGAATGGCCGCCAGTTCCAGATCCTCGACACCGGCGGTATTGACGAGGCCGACGAGTCGGTGATGGCCAAGGAGATCTCGGCTCAGGCCATCCGCGCCATTGACGAGGCCGACATCATCCTGTTCGTGGTTGACGCCGCGGCTGGCGCCACCGCGGGCGATCTGGAGGTTGCCGAGCGCCTTCGCCGGTCGCACCGCCCCGTCATCGTGGTGGCCAACAAGTGCGACAACGCCGAGTCGGAGATGCGCGCACAGGAACTGTGGGGCCTCGGCCTCGGCCCCGTCGCCACGGTGTCGGCACTGCACGGGCGCAGCATCGGCGACTTCCTCGACCTGCTGGTTGAGAACCTGCCCGACCCGGTGGAGACCGACGAGGAGCCGGCGCTCGAGCGCATGCCGGCCTTCTGCATCATGGGCCGCCCGAACGTGGGCAAGAGCTCGATCCTCAACGCCATCCTGGGCGAGCCGCGCATGATCGTGCACGACGTGCCCGGCACCACCCGCGACCCGGTGGACACCATCGTGGAGTGGGACGGCAACGAGGTGGTGCTCATCGACACCGCCGGCCTGCGCCGCCGCGGCCGCATGCGCCTGCGCATCGAGCAGTACAGCCAGATCCGTGCCATCGAGAGCGCCGAGCGCGCCGACGTGGCCATCGTGGTGGCCGACGCCACCGAGGGCATCACCGAGGCCGACCTGGCCGCGTGCGATCAGGCCGCCCACGCCCACTGCGCCACCCTGCTGGTGCTGAACAAGTGGGACCGCGCACAGCCCGACCTCATCGACCTGCGCGGCCGCGTGCGCCGCAAGAGCCGTCAGCACCCGCCCATCGTGGCCGTGTCGGCCAAGACGGGGGAGGGCATCGACAAGATCCTGCCCGCCGCCCTCGCCCTGCACGCGAAGAGCCGCCAGCGCCTCTCCACCAAGAAGCTCAACGAGGCCATCCGTGAACTGGCCGAGGAGCGCCCGGGGCCGCGCGACGGCAAGCGCCGCCTCTCGATGCGCTTCCTGGTGCAGACCGGTACCAATCCGCCCGTGTTC
>CANGAY010000074.1 GCA_947451735.1 Actinomycetota bacterium | reverse complement strand
TGGCCGGTGCCATGGGTGACCATCTCGGGCGCCGGCGCATGATCATCGCCGGGGCCGCCGTCTTCGCACTCGGGGCCGCGCTCGTCACCATCGCACCGGGTGTGGGCGTGGTGGCGGCCGGGCGTGCGCTCGAGGGCGCCGGCAGCGTGGTGACGGCCATCGTGGGTCTGGCCCTGCTGGCCGACACCTATGTGACGCCACGGCAGCGATCACTCGCCTTCGGCGCGGGCGCCTCCATCATCCCCGCCGTCTTCATCCTGGCCCCGATCGCCGGGGCCTGGATCACCGAACACGGGAGCTGGCGCCTGGTCGGGGCCCTGTGGATCGGCGCCGGCGCCGCCACGGCAGCGGCGGCGTGGGTGCTGCTGCCCGCCGACCCCGCCCGCACACGCGTCGAGTTGGTGACGCCATTGCTCGGCGGCGCCGTGCTCGCGTGCATCGCGCTCGCGTGCACGATGATCGGAATGGGGAGCACGGTGCCGGCCCTCATCACGCTCGGCGCGGCCGCGGTCGCGGCCGCGGTGCTGGCCATCACGATGCGCGTGATGGAAGCCCCCGGGCTGGACCTGCGCATCCCGCGGTCGTTGACAGGTGCGCTCACACTGGTGGCCATCATGGTGGCCAACGCGGTCAACCTGCTGTTCTTCACCACCCTGCTGCTGCAGTACCGGTACGGCGTGGGCATCGTGGCGCTGGCCCTCATCATGATCCCCGTCCAGATCGCCGGCGTGTTCGGCGGCCTTGCCGGGGGTGCCCTGATGAGCCGCGTGGGCGTGGTGCCGGCGGCCATCGGCATGACGCTCCTGGCGGGCCTGGTGGCCCTGCTCGCCATTCCGCTCGGCGAGGGGACACCGGTCTGGATCGCCGTCGGAACGGCGTCGCTCTACTCCGTCTTCGACGCGGCGAACTCGGGGCCGCTCACGGCCCGCGTGATGAACCTTGCCGAACCTGATGGCGAGGGGGGCGCGGCGGCACAACGTGAGGCCTGGAGCTCGATCGGCACCGCGATCGGGGGGATCGTCGCGGGCATCCTCATCTTCGGGAGCTTCCACGCATCACTGACCGACAATCTTGTGGCCCGAGGCGTGCCGACGGCGACGGCGACCACGCTCAGTGAGCGCGTGCGCGATGGCGCCGTGGTCTCTGATGTGGCGCACACGTACGACCTGCCGCCAAGGGCGCTCAGGGGCGTGACGAATGGCGAACGGCCGGTCCTCACCGGAGCGCACTTCGACGCGTACGCCATGACCGGGGTGGCCACGGCGATCACCTACGGGGTCGCGGCGGGGCTGCTCGGGCTGTCGGCGCTCACCGAGCGCCGCCGCCGCGCGAAATCCGGCTGAGGTCACGGCGCCCGAGACGCGGGATGCCCCGGGCGTTGGCCCCAGGGCGAATGTCCTGCCCGGTCACCCTGTGTCCGGAGTACGGGCCGCGGGTCGCCCGTGCGCGTAATCTCGGGCCCTGACGTGACGACATCTGACGCGACAATTCAGATCCTTCTTCCGGTGCTCGGCGAGTCCGTCACCGAGGGCACCGTCATCGAGTGGAGGAAGGCCGTCGGGGACGCCGTGGAGGAGGGCGAGACCCTGCTCGAGGTGACCACCGACAAGGTGGACGTGGAGATCCCGGCACCCGCATCGGGCGTGCTCACGGGCATCACCGCCGACGCCGGCGCGGCCGTCGAGGTGGGCCAGCTGCTGGGCGAGATGACCAACGGTGGCGCCCCGTCGGCCAACGGGGCCGCACCCGCCGCCGATGCCCCCGCAGCCGACGCCGGCCCCGCAACGCTCGTGCCCATTCAGCTGCCCGACCTGGAGTCGGTCACCGAGGCCACGGTGGTGGAGTGGAAGAAGGCCGTGGGCGACCCGGTTGCGCAGGACGAGGTGATCGTCGAGGTGTCCACCGACAAGGTGGACCTCGAGGTGCCCTCCCCCGCCTCCGGCACCCTTGCCGAGATCGCCGTGCCCGTGGGCGAGACCTTCGAGGTGATCAACCCGCTGGGGCAGATCGCTGCGGGCGCAGCGCCCGCGGGCGGCACACCCGCAGCCGCGCCTGCCGCGCCCGCGAAGGCCGCCGCCCCGGCGAGCGCACCCCCGCCCATGCGCGACGTGCCTGCCTCGCCCATCGCCAAGCGGGTCGCATTCGAGAAGGGCGTCGACCTGGCCACCGTCACCGGCACGGGCCCCGGCGGGCTCATCCGGCGCGGCGACGTGGAGAACGCCGGCACGGGCGGCAGCGGCATGGCCGACCCGGCCCCGCCCGCCGGCGAGGAGCTGGTGCGGCTCACGGGCCCGGCCGCGGCACTGGCCGACTACATGGACGAGAGCCGCTCGATCCCCACCGCCACCACCTTCCGCACCATCTCGGTGCAGATGCTCGACGCCGAGCGCAAGCGCCTGAACGAGGCCCTCGCCGTGGCCGGCGGCGGCAAGTTGTCGTTCACGCACATCATCGCGTGGGCCATCGTGCGCGCCGTGCAGACGACCCCGGGTATGGCCACCGCCTTCGCGCGCGTGGAGGGCAAGCCCAACAAGATCCCGCGCGAGACGGTCGATCTCGGCATCGCCGTTGACGTGGAGCGCAAGGACGGCAGCCGATCGCTGCTGGTGCCGGTCATCCGCGACTGCGGTGGGCTCGGCTTCCAGGGCTTCCGCGCGGCGTTCGACGACCTCATCCAGCGCTCGCGCGTGGGCAAGATCAGCCCCGACGAGCTGAAGGGCGCGGGCGTCACCCTCACCAACCCGGGCGGCTTCGGCACCAACGCGTCGGTACCGCGTCTCATGAACGGGCAGGGCACCATCGTCGCCACCGGCGGCATCACGTGGCCCCCCGGCATGGAGGGCGTGCCGGCCGAACTGTTGAAGGTGTGGGGCGTGTCGAAGGTGATGACGGTCACCTCCACGTACGACCACCGCGTCATCCAGGGCGCCGAGAGCGGCGCCTTCCTGCGCGACATCGCCGGGCTGCTGGGCGGCGCCGAGGGCTTCTACGACGAGATCCGGGCCGCGCTGGGGCTTCCCGCCGCTGCACCGCTGGTGTTCGAGGCATCGGCAGAGGCGCCTGCGGCTGCACCGGCCATCGAGGCCAGCGCCGACGAGGAGACCCTGCGGGCACTGGCCGGCGCCATGTCGCTGCTGCGCTCGTTCCGCACCTACGGCCACCTTGCCGCGCATCTCGACCCGCTGGGGTCGCCCCCGCCGGGCGACCCGTCGCTCGACCCGGCATGGGTGGGCCTCACCCCCGACATGATGCACCGGGTGCCCGCGTCGCTCCTGGGCGTTGCCGTACCGGGCGCGACGTTTGCCGAGGCGTACCCGGCGCTCAAGGACACCTACTGCGGCACCATCGCGTACGAGATCGAGCACATCTCCGACCACGATCAGCGCCAGTGGCTGCGTGAGTTCATCGAGTCGGGGCAGGTGCGCACCCCGCTGCCGCGCGACGAGCGCAGGGCGATGCTGGAGCGTCTGGTGAGCGTCGAGGTGTTCGAGCGCTTCCTGCGGCGCACCTACCTGGGTCAGAAGACGTTCTCGCTGGAGGGCTGCGACGCCCTCATCCCGATGATGGACGAGATCATCCAGCAACTGGCCGACGCAGGCGTGCAGGAGGTGCACGTGGGCATGGCCCACCGCGGACGCCTGGCCAGCATCATGCACACGGTGGGGCGCCCGGCCGAGTCGATCCTCGCCGAGTTCGAGGGGCAGGTGGAGCACACCGACGACGGTGAGGACCACGCCGACGGCGAGCCGTACGCCGCAGCCGGTGACGTGAAGTACCACCTTGGCGCCGACGGCAACTTCAAGTCGCGCGGCGGCCGGTCCGTGAAGGTGCACCTGGCCGCCAACCCGAGCCACCTGGAGCAGGTGAACGCGGTGGCCGAGGGTGGCGTGCGTGCCAAGCAGACCACCCGCTCGACCCCCATCGCCGAGCAGGACACCAGCAAGGCCGTGGCGCTCGTCGTGCACGGCGACGCCGCATTCCCCGGACAGGGCGTGGTGGCCGAGACCCTCAACCTGCAGGGCCTCGCGGGATACTCGACCGGCGGCACCATCCACGTGATCGTGAACAACCAGGTGGGCTTCACCACCGACCCCGAGGACAGCCGCTCCACCCGGTACGCCAGCGACATGGCCAAGGGCTTCGACATGCCCATCGTGCATGTGAACGCCGATGACGTGGACGCCTGCATCGCCGCCGCCAACCTTGCCGTGCAGTTCCGCGAGCGGTTCGGGCATGACGTGCTGATCGACCTCATCGGATACCGCCGTCTGGGCCACAACGAGCTGGACGAGCCCGCGTACACGCAGCCGGTGATGGCCCGCACCATCAAGGACCACCCCACCGTGGCGCGCATCTACGCCGACCGCCTGATCGCCGGCAACGTCATCACCGAGGACGACTTCGCGGCCATGGTGAAGGACGCCGAGGACCGCATGTCGTCGGCGCACAAGCGCGTGCAGAGCGGCCTGGAGCAGGGCTCCGACCAGGAGGCCAACCGCGACAAGCGGCGCCGCGCCAAGACGCTTGTGGTGAAGACCCGCGTGAGCGAGGCGACGCTGCGAAGCCTCAACGAGCAGTTGCACCTGCCGCCCGATGGATTCGACATCCACGCCAAGCTCACCCCGCAGCTCGACCGTCGCCGCACCGGCCTCACGGAGGACGGCGGCATCACGTGGGGCCACGCCGAGGCGCTCGCCTTCGCGTCGCTGCTCACCGAGGGCGTGCCGGTGCGCCTCACCGGGCAGGACGTGGCCCGCGGCACGTTCACCCAGCGACACCTCGAGCTGCACCACACATCTGACGACGAGTCGTACGACCCGCACAAGGGCACCGTGTACGTGCCCATGCAGCACCTGCTGCGGGCCAAGGCGTCGTTCGAGCTGCACAACAGCCCGCTTTCGGAAGCCGCCTGCGTGGGCTTCGAGTACGGGTACTCCACCACCGCGCACGAGGCGCTGGTGATCTGGGAGGCGCAGTACGGCGACTTCGCCAACGGCGCGCAGATCATGATCGACCAGTTCCTGTCGGCCGGCCAGGCCAAGTGGGGCGTGCGCTCGCGCCTCACCCTGCTGCTGCCCCACGGCTACGAGGGCAACGGCCCCGAGCACTCGTCCGGTCGCCCCGAGCGGTTCCTGCGTCTGGCCGCCGAGGGCAACATGCGTATCGCCAACTGCTCCACGGCCGCGAACTACTTCCATCTCATCCGCCGCCAGGGCCTGCTCGACGAGATCCGTCCGCTGGTGGTGTTCACGCCCAAGAGCCTG
>CANGAY010000073.1 GCA_947451735.1 Actinomycetota bacterium | reverse complement strand
AGAAGCTTTCGGGCATGACGGGTACGGCCGCCACCGAGGCCAACGAGTTCAACAAGATCTACGAGACCGACGTGGTCACCATTCCCACGCACCGTCCCGTGGTGCGTGACGACCAGAACGACCTCATCTTCAAGACCAAGGACGCCAAGTTCCGGGCTGTGGTGGAGGACATCGCCGAGGCCAACGAGAAGGGCCAGCCGGTGCTGGTGGGCACCGTGAGCGTCGAGGTGTCGGAGATGCTCTCCGGCATGCTGCAGCGCCGCGGCATCGAGCACAGCGTGCTGAACGCCAAGCAGCACGAGCAGGAGGCCGAGGTCATCGCCCGCGCGGGTCAGAAGGGCGCGGTGACCATCGCCACCAACATGGCCGGCCGTGGCGTGGACATCAAGCTGGGCGATGGGGTGGAGGATCTGGGCGGCCTGTACGTGGTGGGCACCGAGCGCCACGAGAGCCGCCGCATCGACAACCAGTTGCGCGGCCGTTCGGGCCGTCAGGGCGACCCCGGGCGCACCAAGTTCTTCCTGTCGGCCGAGGACGACCTCATCCGCATCTTCTCGGGCGACCGGATGTACAAGATCCTCGACCGTCTGGGGCCCGGCGACGACCTGCCGCTCGACTCGAAGATGCTCACCAAGACGGTGGAGGGCGCGCAGAAGAAGGTGGAGGAATACAACTTCAACATCCGCAAGCGGGTGCTGGAGTACGACGACGTGCTGAACAAACAGCGCGAGGTGGTGTACGCCGAGCGCCGTCAGGTGCTGGAGGGCGAGGACCTCAGCGAGAGCGCCCGCGACTGGATCGCCGAGACCCTCGTGGAGACCGTGGACCGCTACGAGGACTCCGATCAGGCCCCGGCCGACTGGGACCTGGAGGGCCTCTTCATGGAGGTGGGCCAGTTGTTCCCCATCTCGTTCGGGCCCGACGACATCCGCCATGACGGCCTCACGCGCGAGGAGCTCCTCGACCGCCTCGAGGACGACGCCATGGACCAGTACGACAAGCGCGAGCAGGAACTGGGCCCCGAGATGGTCCGCGATCTGGAGCGCTGGGTGCTGCTGCAGCTCATCGACGTCGACTGGCGCGAGCACCTGCTGAACATGGACTACCTGCGCGAGGGCATCCACCTGCGCGGCTTGGCCCAGAAGGACCCGCTCTCGGAGTACCGGGTGGAGGGCCACACCATGTTCGACGAGATGATGGAGAACGTCACCCGCGAGTTCGTGCGGTACATGTTCCACGTCGAGTTGGAGGCGCCGCCGGAGCCGGTGGAGGCCCAGCAGCTGGACTCCGTCACCTACACCTCGCAGGACGACCCCGTGCAGGGCTTCGCGGGCCTCGCCGATGGCGTGATCGAGTCGCCCGACGAGGTGGCCTTCGAGGCCACCGAGCCCGATCACTACGCCGTGGAGGATGCCGTGGAGGCGCCGCTGCCGGGTGTGGTGGAGACGGTGGTCATCGCCGACGAGGACCGCATCGGGCGCAACGACCCGTGCCCCTGCGGGTCGGGCAAGAAGTACAAGAAGTGCTGCGGCGCCGCGGGCGCCTGACCGATGGCAGAGGAGCAGCGACAGGCGCCCGGCGCCGACCCGGACGCGCTTGCGCAGCAGGCGGCACGCCGTGCCGAGCGCGTGACCCTGCTGGGTGAGTACCTCGACCCGCAGGCCGTGTCGGCCCGCGTGGCCGAACTGGAGCAGGAGATGGGCGCGGGCGACTTCTGGGACGACCAGTCGCGTGCGGCAAAGGTGTCGGCCGAGCACGCACGCCTCACCGGCCGCCTCGACGGCTACAGCGCGCTTGAGACCGAGGTGGGCGACCTGGCCGAACTGGCGGCCATGGCGCGCGAGGAGGAGCGCGCGGGCAGCCTCACGCCCGAGTTCGTGGCCGAGATCGTTGACGGCATGCAGCGCGCCGAGGACCGCCTTTTCGTGCTGGAGGAGTCGCGCCTGTTCGGCGGCGAGCACGACGCCGGCGACGCGGTGGTCACCATCCAGTCGGGTGAGGGCGGCACCGACGCCCAGGACTGGGCCGAGATGCTGCTTCGCATGTACCTGCGATGGGCCGAGACCCGCGGCATGACCGCCACGGTGCAGGACCGCCTGGACGGCCAGGAGGCCGGCATCAAGAGCGCCACCTTCACGCTGTCGGGCACCAACGCCTACGGACTCATGTCGGCCGAGCGCGGCGTGCACCGCCTGGTGCGCCTGTCGCCGTTCGACTCGGCCAATCGTCGCCAGACCTCATTCGCCGCCGTGCAGGTGGCCCCGCTGGTCACCGACGAGGCCGAGGTGGAGATCGAGGACAAGGATCTGCGCGTCGACACCTACCGCGCATCGGGCGCCGGCGGTCAGCACGTGAACAAGACCGACTCGGCGGTGCGCATCACGCATCTGCCCACCGGCGTGGTGGTGCAGTGCCAGAACGAGCGCAGCCAGACGCAGAACCGCGCCACCGCCATGAACATGCTGCGATCGCGGCTTGTGGAGTTGGAACTGCAGCGTCGCGAGGAGGAGGCGGCCCGCGAGCGCGGCGAGAGCATGACCATCGGGTTCGGCAGCCAGATCCGCTCGTACGTCATTCACCCGTACTCGATGGTGAAGGACCTGCGGACCGGCCACGAAACCGGCAACACGCAGGCCGTTTTCGATGGCGCCCTGGACCCGTTCATGCGGGCCGAACTGGAGCGCCGCGCCAAGGGTCTTGCGGTGGTGGGCGAGGACTAGGTCCCGCCGGAACCGGGGACACGGTTCCATCACATCGCGCGACTACTCATTGCGGCCCGTTGCAGGCTTGGCAGGGGCATGGCGTGCCGTGGCGAAACCCGGGGCCGTAACGGATCCATATCCCGATGGAGTGGAAAGCGCCGCCAATGGCACGAATCGAACAAGAGAAGCCCGCATTCACGCTCGTGGAGGTCCCTGAGGACCACTCCATGGACGCGATGGTGCTGGCGCCGCCGCCCCAGCCGGCCAGGCGCCGGAAGGGCGACATCTTCCGCCCCGGCAACGGACCCCTGGTGCAGTTCCAGGGGGTCATCAAGAAGTACGACGGTGAGCACCGCGGCCTGGACGGCGTGTCGGTGAACATCAACACGGGCGAGTTCGTGTTCCTGGTGGGCCCGTCGGGTTCGGGCAAGTCCACGTTCATCCGCCTGTGCATCCGCGAACTGCGCCCCACCTCGGGCAGCGTCATCATCGGCGGCCGCGACCTGGGCGAACTGCGCCGGAGCAAGGTGCCGTATCTCCGTCGCGCCATCGGCTGCGTGTTCCAGGACTTCCGCCTGCTTCCCGACCGCACCGCGGCCGAGAACGTGGCGTACGCCCTGCAGGTGACGGGCCACTCGCGGCAGGAAGTGCGTCGCAGCGTGCCGGCCATCCTGAGCCTCGTGGGTCTGGAGGGCAAGGAGGACCGCCTTCCCCGCGAGATGTCGGGCGGCGAGCAGCAGCGCGTGAGCATCGCCCGCGCGCTGGTGAACCAGCCCCGCCTGCTCATCGCCGACGAGCCCACCGGCAACCTCGACCCCGAGACGTCGCTGGGCATCATGGACCTGCTGCTGCGCATCAACCGCACCGGCACCACGGTGCTGGTGGCCACGCACGACCAGCACACCGTTGACCGCATGCAGATGCGCGTGATCCGCCTCGACCAGGGGCGCATCGTTCGTGACGCGGAGGGCGGATACCACGAGGACCCGGGCGACACGGGGGAGATCGCATGAGAATCGGCATGTTCTTCCGCGAGGCGCTCCGCAGCATCCGCGCCAACGCCGCCATCTCGGTGGCCGCCACGGTCACGGCGCTCATCGCCGTTTTCATCCTCGGCGCCTTCATCCCGTCGTTCATGTACGTGCGATCGGCGGTGGATGCCCAGAAGGCCAAGGTCGACGTGGATGTCTACATCTCCGACAACGCCTCGATCGCCCAGGTGAACGAGCTGAAGGGCCGCCTCGACACGCTGAAGACCGACGGCACCATCTCGGGCTTCACATACGTGAGCAAGGACGACGCACTGAAGATCATGCGCGATCGCCTGCGCGACCCGTCGGTGCTCGACCAGCTGCCGAGCAACCCGCTGCCCGCCAAGTTCAACGTGCAGCCCGCCGAGGCCGAGAACGCCAACGCGGTGGTCGCCGCCATCAAGGACGACCCGGCACTCGACCCCACCGAGGGCATCGTGTACCCGCAGACCACCGCCGACAGGCTGCTCACCGCGGCCAAGTTCGTGCAGTGGGCCGGGTTCGCGCTCATCGGCATCCTGCTGGTGGCCGCCATCCTGCTCATCGGCAACACCATCAGGCTCTCCATCTTCGCCCGACGGCGTGAGGTGGAGGTGATGCGCCTCGTGGGTGCCACCAACTGGTTCATCAGGTGGCCATTCATGATCGAGGGCGTCATCTGCGGCCTCGCGGGCGCCGTGGTGGCCGTGGCCATGCTGTGGGGAATCAAGGTGGGTGTGGTGGATGCCTGGGCATCGGGCGCCGACACGGCGCTCACCAAGACGGGCTCCACCGCGACCACCATCGGGTTCCCGCTGCTGACGCTGGTGCTCGTCGGCGCCGGCGCGGTGCTCGGCGCCGTGGGCAGCGGTATCACCCTCCGCAGGTTCCTGCGAATCTGATCCGGGGCCCGGTCGCCATCGGCCGGGCCTAGGATGCCCCTCGTGTCAGGGGAACCCTCCACGTCGCGGCGGCTCGCCTACTGGATCACCGGCGCCGTCGCCGCGCTGGTCATCTTCGTGGCGGGCATCATCGTGGGCGGGCACCCGCGGCAGTCGGGGCTCGACCAGCTGCCGGCTCCGGTGCGCGACGTGCTGGTGGGGGGATCCATGGGATCCCTGCCCGATCAGGTCATCAACATCCTTGCCGACCGCTACCGCGGGCCCATTGACCGCCCCGAGTTGGAGCGCGTTGCCGCCGCTGCCGCCGCCGCATCGCTGGGCAACCGCTGGACGCAGTACCTCACACCCGACCAGTACCGCGAGCTCATGCGGGCGTCGGAGGGGCGCTACACGGGTATCGGCATCCGGGTGAAGCGGCGCACGGACGGCATCGGCATCACCGAGGTGTTCGCCGACAGTCCCGCCGCCACGGCCGGCCTGGTGAAGGGTGACGTCATCACCTCGGTGGGTGGCATCCCCGTGTCGAAGCGTGGCCCCGAGAAGAGCGTGCTGGCCATCGCGGGCAAGCCGGGCACCGACGTGATCCTCGGCGTCCGCACGGCCGATGGCACCGAGAAGACCGTGAAGGTGACCCGCGGCGACGTGACCGTGCCGCTGGTGGAGGGCCGCATCGCGCAGGGCGACGGCTGCAAGGTGGCCGTGGT
>CANGAY010000072.1 GCA_947451735.1 Actinomycetota bacterium | reverse complement strand
CGTGCACCAGCGTGAGGCGTCCCTCGCCCAGCGAGTGCATGCGGATTGCGGCGGCAAGTGCAGCGTCGCCGGCGGCGGAGCCGTCGAGGCAGCAGGCGATGTGTGCGTATCCGGTGGCCATGCCTGCAGGCTACGCCAGATGGGGGATGGACCGCGCAACGGCCAGGGCCACGTCGTCGATGTCGTCCAGCCCGCGCGCCTGCAACCCGAACGCCCGGCCACCCTGTTCCCACACCACGAACGACATGCCGCGTCCGCGGCCGCGCAGCACGCCCATCGCCCCGTTGATGTCCACCTCGCGCCCGCGCGCGTCGGGCAGTTCGGGCACGGCCAGGGGTCCGGGGCACTGCCGGATGAGCACGCGGGCATCGTCGTCACCGCTCCACGCGATGGCGATGGACGGCGGGGCGAACGGGTATGCGGCCTCCGGCTCCACCCGCACGGTCGACAACGCGAGGGCGTCGGGTATGAACGCCGGCAGCCGCGCGGTGTACCCGGCCTCCAGTTCGGCGGTCGCGAGGTCGGCCACCGTGTCGCCGGCGCCGAAGCCCGCGGCCATGCCGTGGCTTGCCCCCAGGTGGCCCTCGAGGCGTCCGGCGACCGAGTGCAGGTCGGTCATGCCCGTGCGTTCCAGCCGTCCCACGGCGTCACCCCCGGGGCTGAGGGGGTCGATGGCCACCACGGCGATCTCACGTGGCACCCGGCCGGCGAGCAGCTGCTCGGCGCCAACCTCAAGGGTGATGGCCTCCGGGTCGGCGATGATGACGCGTGCGGCAGCGATACCGGGCGCCACCCTGCCCAGTACCACCCGCTCTGCGACCCCCTCGGCATCAACGTCGACGATGGCGGCGATCGCCGGTCGCACGGCGCTCGGGATGCCAGGGGGACAGCCCACCCGGGCCGCCACCACTCCGTCGGGCGTCACCCACGCGGCGCGCACCCGGGGCGGCTCGCCCACGATCGACACCGCCACCCAGGCGGCGTGGTCGTCATCGGGCGCGATGACCACGGGCACGGGGTGTCCGAGGATCGACTCGAGATCTGGCCGGGGAACGTCCACGAAGGCACCCTACGCCCGCGCAGGCGGTAGGGTGCCGCCCCATGAGCGACGTCGTCACGATCACCCTTGAGAACCCCGACATCATCCTGATGGCGCGGCCCGAATCCCCCGCGATGGTGCACGGTGAGATCGCACGCGATCTCGACCCGCGCCTCGACCCGCTCTGGGATCATCCGAAGCGCCCCGTCGGCACCGCCTGGGTGGAACGCGGACCGGACGGCGACGTCGCGGTGGCGCAGATCACCGAGCCGATCGAGATCGAGCTGCGGGTGATCCTCGGGCTGCCGCCCGAGAAGGCCGCGGGCATGGAGCGCAGGCCGTCGGCCATGGTCATGATGTACCCCGATGAGGAGTCGCGCATGGCCGGCCTGAACGACTTCCGCACCGGCGGCGTGCGCGGGCTGTGGGCCGAACTGGGAATCGTGCTGCCGCACGCGACGACCGATCCGCTGCGCGCCTGATCGTCTGGAACGGGTATTGCGCGGCAATTCCCCGTGCTGCGTCACAATCGCGGCATGCCTGAACTGCGACTGATGATCGACGGCGTCCTCCTGCGGGAGGGCGAGACCCCCATGATTCCCCTCGACGACGGCTTCGTGCGCGGCGACGGGGTGTTCGAGGGCATGCGCCTGTACGCCCACGTGCCGCGCACGCTCGAGGCGCATCTCGACCGCCTGGAGCGCTCGGCGGGTGGCGTGGGCATCCCGTTCGACCGGGGGCTGATGCGCGACGAGATCCTGCGCATCTCCGATGCCGCCACCGACGGCCAGTCGGCGCTTCGCACCATGCTGAGCAGGGGAGGGCACCGCGTGCACCGCGAGGAGCCGCTCATCCCCGAGGCGCCGGAGGGGTGGGTGATCCACCCGGTGTCGCACCGCGTGACGCCGCTGCTCATCGGGGCCAAGACCCTCAGTTACGCGGCAAACATGCAGGCCGCACGTGAGGCCATCGCTGCCGGCGCCAATACCGCGCTGTTCGTGGAGGCCGACTCGCGCGAGGTGCTCGAGTGCCCGGTGGCAAGCCTGGTGTGGTTCGAGGGTGACGAGGTGTGCGCGCCCCCGCTGTCGTCGGGCGTGCTCGACTCCATCACGCGACGGCTGCTGGCAGAGGTGACCGACCTCAAGGTGCGCTCCCGCACCCTCGACGAACTGGCATCTGCCGATGGCGCGCTGGTCATCTCCACCGTGCTGGAGAGCCGCACGGTGCGCGAGATCCAGGGCGTGACCACGTACGACATCACCAACGCGCGCGTGGCCGAGATCGCTGCCGCGCTGCATGAGGCGAGCGTGAGCGGCGACGCCGATCGCGCCCGCACGGTGCCCGCCTGACCATGATCGCGGCGCGCTGACCCGCGCCGTGCGATGATCCCCGACATGTGGTGGATCATCCTCATCATCGTCGTTGTCATCGTTCTGCTCATCCTGTGGGCGGTATCGCTGTACAACCGGCTGGTACGCCTTCGTGTTGAGGTGCAGCAGGGGTGGGCCAACATCGACGTGCAGCTGCGTCGCCGGTACGACCTGGTGCCGAACCTCGTGGAGACGGTGAAGGGGTATGCGTCGCACGAGAAGGGCGTGTTCGAGGCCGTCACCGAGGCCCGTACGAGCGCGATGTCGGCGCACGGGCCCGCGGACGCCGGCGCATCGAACAACATGCTCACCAGGGCGCTCGGCGGTCTGTTCGCCGTGGCCGAGAACTACCCCGACCTCAAGGCGTCATCGAACTTCCTGCAACTGCAGACCGAGCTCGCGACGGTCGAGGAGACGCTGGCAGCGGCACGCCGCTACTACAACTCCACCGTCGCCCGGTACAACGCCACGCAGGTCACCGTTCCCACCGTCTTCATCGCGAAGATGGGCGACTTCTCGCCCGCCGAGTTCTTCGAGGAGGAGGACGAGGCCGCGCGCACCGCGCCGAAGGTCTCCTTCGACTCGTAGATGACCCTCCAGCAGCAGATCCGGTCCAATCGCTGGCGCACGGGCCTGCTGTTCGTTCTGTTCGGGGTACTCGTGGCCATCGTGCTGGCCGTCGCTTCGCTGGCCGTGGACTTGCCGCTGCTCATCGTCATCGGCATCGGGCTCATCGCCTACGGCATCTTCACCTGGTACGCCGCCGGCAGCATGGTTGCCGCGCTGGCGGGCGCGCACCCCATCACGCGCGACCAGTACCCCGAGCTGTGGCAGGCCGTGGAGGCCGCCGCGGTGGGGGCGGGGCTGGCGGTGACACCCGCCGTGTACGTGATCGACGACCCGGCACCCAACGCGTTCGCGGCGGGCCGGAACCCCGACCACTCATATGTGGCAGCCACCACCGGCCTACTGGCGGTGATGGGCCCGCGCGAACTGCGCGCCGTGATGGCGCACGAGATCGCGCACGTGCGCAACCGCGACATCCGCACCATGGCGTTGGCCGCCGTGCTGGTGGGCGTGCTGCTGATCCTCTCCGACATCCTGCTGCGCGTGACGCTGTGGGGAGGGGGGCGCGACAACTCCAACCCGTTCGCCGTGATCGGCCTCATCGTGGCGCTCATCCTGGCGCCCATCGGCGCCACCATGATGCAGATGGCCCTCTCGCGGCGCCGCGAGTACCAGGCCGACGCCACCGCGGCGGAAATCACCGGCGACCCGGAGGGCATGGCCATGGCGCTGGCGGTGCTCGACGCCGACAAGCGCCAGGTGCGGCACGTCGCGCGCGCCACGGCGCACATGTACATCGAGTCGCCGCTGGTGAAGGGTCGCGGGCTCACCGGCACGCTCGGCGGGCTGTTCCAGACGCACCCGGCGCTCGACAAGCGCATCGCGGCACTCGAGGAAGCCGGCGGCTTCACGCTCGATCGCGACGCCGCCACCGCCGGGCTTCCCCCCGAGGCCACCGCGCCACAGCCGGAGGAGTAGGGCGGCGCAGGGGCCGGGGCGGGCTGACGTCCCCCTGTGGTGGCGGATATCGAAGTGCATAACAATGATTTCCGCCGGAAGGGGAGCAACCGAAGTCGCTAGGCGACGTCCGATGCGCCCTGCACAGTGTGCACATGCCGGACCCCGGCTTCCACACCGCGCGCGATCGGGCGCGCCCCGAACTGCTGTGGTTCATGCGCCACGAGCAGACCCTCGACCGCTGGCCGGTGCTCGCAGAGCCCTGGGCCACGGCCATCGAGGATCGCCGTCAGGCCGAGATCAACCCGCCCGACCGCGACATCGCATACCTGCACGGCGCCGGCCGCTAGGCCGTCAGCCGCGCCCGTGCCGTCGGGCGTCGTCGAACTTTCGCCGGTCCTTCTTGGTGGGTCGTGCGCCGAGGTGTGCACCCGGCGGCTCGGGGGCCATCTTGCGCATCATGCGGTCGCGCTCCCGCAGCGCGATGCTTTCGTCGGTCTCCACGTAGAGCTCCTGCGCGATAGTTGCCGAGCCGCGCTTGTCGCTAATGCCGCGGACCACGACGGTGAGGGGCGAGTGCCCTGGGCGCGTGATCTCCACCACGTCGTCCAGCCGCACATCGCGGGCGGGCTTCACCCGCTGGCCATTCACATGCACGCGGCCGCCCTGCACGGCCTCGCTCGCCAGAGCCCGGGTCTTGTGAAACCTGGCGGCCCACAGCCACTTGTCGATGCGCACTCTGGCCGCGTCCTGCGTCATGCGCGCATCATCGCACCGCCGGGCCGCACATGACGGGCTTCGCTCTGCAACAATCGCCCCATGGTCATGAGCGCGCTCTCGTGTCTGTGGGATGACCCCGATCACTGCCCGCAGGTTCGTGTCGATGGTGTCACCGGACGCCGCTACTGCCGCCTCTGCGGCCCCGAGCCCCTGCCTGCTGACGCTGCTGACGCGCCCGCACCCCCCGACGCCCCGGCATCGCCCGAGGGCGACACCGCCGCTTAGCACGCATCGGCCAAGTTTCGGTGAAGTCCGGCGGATTGCCCGCTCGGAGCGTACTTTTCTGTGCAATCAATACCTTGACAGGACTTGGACAGAAGCGTTGGATACCTCATGAAGGTTGACGACCCCAACGACCCAGAGGGATTCACATGTATCGCTATTCACGCGCCCTTTACCGTGATCTCCACCCCCACCTTCTCGAGGGCCAGATCCGGCCCGAGCTCGGCCAGCGACTTCTCCTGAGCGCGTGCGAGCGCACCGTTGAGCGCATGGCGCGCGACCACCGTCGCTTCGCGCGTCCCGCGGCCAGCCTGTTCGCCGATGTGCGTGCGCTCTTCCCCGTGAGCCGTCAGCTCTTCGTCTACGACGTCATCGAGGCGCACGTGAACAGTGCGCTTGAGTACCTGGACGAAGAGATCGCAGAGCGCGGTAGTGCCGACCTGCTGCGGTGCCGGGCCACCAACCGCAAGGGCAAGGCCT
>CANGAY010000071.1 GCA_947451735.1 Actinomycetota bacterium | reverse complement strand
TCAGTACCGGTGAATCCGGTGCAGGGGCAGGTTGCCGAGCTCGGTGGCATGCGCATCGCCCCCAATCACGGCATTGCGCGCGACCTCATCGGGCACCTGGGCCTGCCCACCATGCCCTTCGTGGCGAGCGGTGACAATGCGTTCGTGTATCTGCGGGGGGTGCGCAAGCGCCGTGCGGAGATCCGCGCGGCAGGCGACTTCCCCTACGACCTTCCCGATCATCTGGCCCGCATGACCCCGGAGGAGATGATCGCCGCCATCGGTGACGGCCACGGGCTGGTGGCGGAGTGCCTGGTGCACGACACCACCTGCGGCGCATGGACGTCGGAATGGCGCGTGGGGGGGTCGTCGTACTGCACTTCGACGACCGCGCAATTGCTCGAGCACTTTCTGGGTGCGGAAGGCGCGGCCTTCATTCTTGACTGGATCGGCTACTCAATGGAGGACGTGGCCGCTCCCACGTGGATCGGGGAGGTCGCCGGCGTCACCCATGGTGAGTACCTGACGATTCGCGGTGGGATGCAGGCACTGCCGGAGGCATTGCTGGACGGTGCGCGCAGCCGTGGGGCAGACGTTGTGACCGGCACCGCGCTGGTGGCGCTCGAGCTCGACGGCGCTGAGGTGCGACTGCATCTGGAGGACTCCGAGGGGCATACGGAGGAGGTGCTGGCCTCGTCGGTGGTGCTGGCGCTCACCCCGCCCGCCTTCACGCGCCTGCGGGCCACCAGCCCAGTACTGGCGGGCTCCGACGTGCTCGGCCGCGCAATCGGGCAGGCCCTGCCGTACGACTCGGTGAAGGCGTACTTCGCCTTCGACCGGCCGTGGTGGCGTGACCTGGGTATCGAGACGGGCCGGTCGGTCACCGATGGCCCCATCCGCCAGTGCATCTACTTCCCGCCCGATCCCGAGGGCCCGGCGATGATGCTGGCCAGTTACGCATTCGGCGACGGTGCGGCGTCGCACTGGAAGACGCTGGGCCCGTCAGAGGGATGCGACGGGTTCACGCCGCCCGCCCGGGCGTTCGTGGACGAGATGACGGCCAATCTGGCCGAACTGCACGGATACGACGTGCCCCTTCCGGTGGATGCCCGCGTGCGGTGGTGGGGGCACGACGGCGAGGCGGCCAACTGGCTGTGGGGCGTGGGGGGGTCGGTGTGGGATCTCTCGCGGGCCGTGCGCCATCCCGTGCCCGCTGCGCCCATCCACGTGTGCGGCGACTGCTTCTCGCTCAATCAGGGATGGGTGCAGGGCGCGCTGCAGAGTGCGGAACTCGTGCTGCGCGAGGCGTACGGTATGCCGGCCGCGCCGTGGATGACTGCGTCCGCAACGCTCGGTGATGATGTCCACCCGTGGGAAGGCTTGTGATGGGACCCGATTCGACCGCCGCCGAGATCCTCGGCCAGAGCTGCGTCATCGCCATGATCGGCGCATCACCCGACCCCGAGAAGCCCGCCCACGGCGTGATGGAGTACCTGCTGGCGCAGGGTTACCGGGTCATTCCCGTGCGGCCCGGTGGCGGCGAGGTGCTGGGGCAGCCCGTGTTCGGGTCGCTGGCCGAGATCGACGTGCCCATCCACGTCGTTGACGTGTTCCGCAAGTCGGAGGCGGCGCCCGAGATCGCGCGGGAGGCGGTGGCCGTGGGCGCCCAGGCGCTGTGGCTTCAGCCCGGGTGCGTCAGTGATGAGGCCGGCGAGATCGCCCGCGCTGCGGGGCTCGCCTTCGTGCAGGACACGTGCACACGTCAGGTGCATCGCGATGAGGGCGTGGGCCCCATCGGGCCCCCGGTCCCCTAGACCGTGACGACGCCCTCGACCTCGGGCACCTCGCGACGCAGTTCCGCCTCGATACCCAGGGTGAGCGTGGCCGTGGACATGGGGCAGCCGCCGCAGGCACCGAGCATCTGCAGGTGCACGAAGCCCTCTTCGTCGAAGTCGACGAGCTCCACGTCGCCACCGTCCGCGTGCAGGGCGGGGCGAATGCGCTCAAGAACATCTTCGATGCGGGTGAGGGTCTCGACGTCCGCCATGGTCTCTCCTGATCGGGTGACGACGCGCGGGATGGTAGCGCGGAGGGTGGCGCGTGCCCGCTGAACCCGTGCGTGCGGCCGTGGTGCAGGTGCTGGCCGACACCGACACGGCCCGCAATGTGGCCCGTGCGGGCGAGTTGGTGCAGGCCGCAGCCGCCGCCGGGGCCCATCTGGTGGTGCTGCCCGAGAAGTGGAACTGGTGGGGGCCGGCATCGGCCACCGCATCCGGGGCCGAGCCACTCGACGGCCCGTCGCTCGCGGCCGCGCGCGCCTGGGCGCGCGATCTGGGCATCGCCATCGTTGCGGGCAGCGTGCTCGAGGCCATCGGCGATGGCACGCGCGCCTTCAACACCAGCGTGCTTATCGGCCCCGATGGCACCGACGTGGCCACGTATCGCAAGATCCACCTGTTCGACGTGGACGTGGACGGCCACGCCTACCGTGAGTCAACGGCCACCGAGGCCGGTGACGACGTGGTGACCGGTGATGTGCTGGGCATGGGCGTGGGGCTTTCGGTCTGTTACGACCTGCGCTTCCCCGAGCTGTACCGCGCCCATGCGGCCGCCGGGGCCCGCGTGCTTGCGGTGCCCGCCAACTTCACGCCGCAGACCGGCGAGGCCCACTGGCAACTGCTGCTCTGCGCCCGCGCGGTGGAGGACCAGTGCTTCGTGCTGGCGGCAGGGCAGTGCGGCACGCACGCCACCGGCGAGGGCGCCTGGGGCCACTCGATGATCATCGATCCATGGGGGCGTGTGATGGCGGAGGTGACCGACGACGAGGGCATCGCCGTGGCCGACCTCGACCCGGACGCGCAGGACGCCATCCGTGCGTCGCTGCCCGCTCTCGCGCACCGGAGGCTCTGATGGAGCAGCAGGCCAAGAAGGAGCGCCCGAAGCGCGGCGACGAGATCGAGGTGACCGTGGGCGATCTGGCCTTCGGCGGCCGGGGCGTCGCCCGCGCCGACGGCTTCGTGGTGTTCACGCCCGACACGGCACCCGGCGATGTGGCCACCGTGCGGCTTCGCAAGGTGCGCCGACGGTTCGCCGAGGCCGACCTGGTGGAGGTGGTCACCCCAGGGCCCGGCCGCGTGCCGGTGCAGTGCCCCTTCGTGCCCGCCTGTGGCGGCTGCCGGCTGCAGCACGTGCAGTACGAGGAGGTGCTCGAGGCCAAGCGCCAGCAGGTGATCGAGCACCTGGCCCGCATCGGCGGCCTCACCGGTATTGACGTGCTCGAGGCCGACCCCGCCATCGAGCGATTCGGCTACCGCAACAAGATGGAGTACTCGGCGGCGCCGGGGCCCGATGGCGAACTGGTGCTGGGGTTCCACCGCCGCGGGCGCTGGGACGAGGTGGTCGACATCAACCCCTGCATGCTCGCCACCGGGGCCGGCAACGTGGCGCGCGAGGCCGTGCGCAGGTGGGCGGTGGACTGCGGTATCGCCCCGTACAACCAGCGCACCAACGAGGGGCTGCTGCGCCATGTGGTGGTGCGCGAGGGCGTGCTCACGGGTCAGCTGCTCATCACCATCGTCACCGCATCGGGCCCCGACGACCTCGTCGATCAGCTGGCCGACCGGCTGCCCGCCGAGGTGCCGGGTCTGGTGGGCATCGTGCATGCCATCAACGACGGCCTGTCGGAGACCACCCAGGGGCTGCCGTCGCGCACGGTGTGGGGACGCGACTGGATCGAGGAGCAGGTGGAGGTGGAGCCCGGAAACCCGGTGACCCTGCGTCTGTCGGCCGCGTCGTTCTTCCAGACCAACTCCCGCATGACCGGCCACCTGTACCGGCGTGCCGCCGAGGCCGCGGGGCTCACGGGCGGCGAGGTGCTCTACGACCTTTTCAGCGGCGTGGGCAGCATCGGCGTGGCGCTCGGCCGCCTGAGCAAGCAGGTGGTGGCTATCGAGATGGTGCCCGAGGCGGTTGAGGATTCGCACGGCAACGCCGAGCGCAACGGCATCACCAACCACATGGCGCTCGCGGGCGACGTGCGGGTGGTGCTGCGCGAGCACCGGGGCCAGCTGCCGGAGCCCGACGTGGCGATCATCGACCCGCCGCGTGCGGGGCTCTCGGGCGGTGCCTGCCGGCGCATCCTCGAACTGGCGCCGAAGACCCTCGTGTACGTGTCATGCCAGCCCGCCACGTTCGCCGACAACGCCAAGCGGTTCGTGGACGGCGGCTACGCGCTCGAGTGGGTGCGCCCGGTCGACATGTTTCCGCAGACACCGCACATCGAGGCGGTCGCGCGCTTCACCCGCGCGTAGCCCTGCGGATCAGTACGGCGGTTCTGCGGCGTACCAGTCGCCCAGCGCCCGGAAGTCGGCCCAGAAGCGGCGCTTGGCGTCCTGCTCGTCGAGTGAGTCGTCGATGTCGGGCACCACGAGCGCCTCGACGGCCGGGGTCCACCTGGCCACGGTGCCCATGGCGTCAGGCAGCGGGTCGGACATGGGCATCTTGAGCGCGTCGATGGCGCGCCGGGTGCGGTCGCCCATCACCACGATCAGGCGCGGGCGCACGATGCGGATCTCCTCCGCCAGCCACTCGAGGTCCTCATCGGTGGGCTCGCTGCCCGCGGCGTGCGGGCACTTCAGCACCAGCGTGCCGTAGAGCACCGACGGGTCAACGCCCAGGCGCTCCACGCTGCGGCGCACGGCGTCGCCGGAGCGACCGAAGAACGAGACGCCCTCCTGGCGCTCGGCCAGCGCCGACTGCCACTTGATGAGCATGATGTCGGCGGTGGGTGAGCCCGAGGCCTTCACCGGGAACGTGCCGGCGTTGGCGCATCCCGGGCAGGCATCCATGCGCTCCTCGAGCAGGTGCACCTCGCGGATGGCGCGGTCGAGGTACGCATCCTCGATGCGCGGGACTGCTCGGGTGCCGCGTGCTCCGGGGTCGTCGGGCGGCGGCGTGGCGGTGGGCTCAGCGGTCATCAGCGAGAGGTCATTTCCCCGACCCGGCCACGGAGTCCTGCACGTCACGCGCATCGCGCGTTGCAGGATGACCCTACGGCTGCGATGCACGCCGCGAGGAACGCGGCGTCCGTGCGCGAAGGCCGCGCCGGCGGCGCACCGGGCGGGCATCGCCGAGCGCGTCGAGGAAGTCGGCGGGGCCTGCAAAGGGGCGCATCACCATGCCCGCCGTGCCGATCTCCTCGGGCCGCGTGGCCGCGCTGCCACCGGTCACGGCCAGGCCCGCGCGTTGCAGCAGCAACGCGGCCTCGGTGGCCTGTGCGGCCGGTCGGGCGGGAGTGACGCCCTCGTGGCAGTCGATGAGGTCGCGGCACTCGCGCAAGGCCTCGGGTGGTGGCGCGCCCCCGTCATCGGGGTGCGGCATGAGGGTGATTCCGCCCTGATCGCGCACGCGGCGCAGCGTGTCGGCCAGCGCCAAGCCGTCGGGCACCGGGGCCGTGAGGAACAGGCCCACCACGACGCCCTCGCGGGTGGTGATCT
>CANGAY010000070.1 GCA_947451735.1 Actinomycetota bacterium | reverse complement strand
GGTACACGCCCGTGACCACCAGCACCACCACGGCCGCCACCGCCAGCGTGGAGAACCGCACGATGATGGCGGCGCCCATCCGCACCCGGTCGTCATCGCCCAGCGCGCGCAGCAGGGGCACCGCGAGCACCGCCAGCATCACCAGCCCGCCCAGCCATGCGGCGGTGGCCCACGCGTGGAGCGCGTCGAAGGCCGTGCCCAGCCCCGCGTCGCTGCCCGTGCCCGCATGGCCCGACGCGGCCAGCACCACCACGGCCACAGCGCCGGGCAGCGCCAGCGCCACGGTGCGGCCCGGGCCGGGATCGAGCAGGCCACCCGCGCGCCGCACGGCAACGGCGATGAGGTCGGTGAGCACCGACAGCGCGATGAGCACGATCCATGCATGGCCCCACCGGCTTCCGGTGAGCAGGGTGCCCGCCTCGCCCCACCCGATGCCGAGTGCCGAGACCTGCGCCGCCAGTGCCACGACCACGCCGATTCCCCATGCCGCCTTGAGGCCCCACCACGTGCGCCACCACAGACGCACGGGGCCCGCGGCCACGGCCTCGGCGCGCGCGCGGCGGCCATCGGCCCCGGCATCACCGGGAGGCGCGATGCCACCCGACCGCCACGCGGCCCCCATGACCCCGCCGCGCGTGATCGCCATCCCCAGAGTGCCCAGCAGGCCCGCCAGCACCAGGAGCCGTGCGATGACCCCCCACATGCCGATTCCGTCCGCGCCACGCGGTGCGAGCGCGGGCGCCACGGGGAGGGCCGTGCGCACCACGATGTCGCGCGTGCCCGCAATCGGGTGCCCGTCAACGGCCAGCACCGACCACGCCAGGTGGTACGTGCCGTTGCCATCGGCGGGTAGGGCGATTCGAATGGCCTCGGGGTCGGATTGCGGCACCCGCACGCGGTCGGCACGGGCACCGCGCGGACCCACGGCCGCGCCCCACGCGAGCGACTGCTCGATGGGCGTGCCGAGGGCGACGCGCACCTCGCGCGGCGACGCGTCAACGGCCGCGGCCGCACTCGCGCACACGACGAGCAGCAGCAGCCCCAGCAGCACTGACAGCCGCCGCATCAGCCGCCCAGGAGCAGGGTGAGGAGCACGATGTTCAAGGCGATGATGATGGCGGAGATGGCGATGGCGATGGCCGTGGTGCCCGCGCGGTTGACGAGCGCACCCATCACCCGCCGATCACGCGTGACCTGGATGAGGGGGATGAGCGCGAACGGGATGCCGAAGGCCAGCACCACCTGCGAGAGCACCAGCGCCACCACGGGGTTGACCCCCACGGCGATGATGATGATTGCCGGGGCCATGGTGATGAGGCGCCGGAGCCCAACCGGGATGCGACGTCCCAGAAAGCCGTCCATCACCACCTGACCCGCCAGCGTGCCGACGCTCGATGACGACAGGCCCGATGCCAGCAGCGCAATGCCGAACAGGATCTCGGCGTGGCTTCCGAGCGCCGTGCCCAGGGTGTCGTACACCTGCGTGAGGTCGTCGCCCACCCCCGTGAGTCCCGCCTTGTTGAACACGGTGGCGGCGATCACCAGCATCGACACATTGACCAGACCGGCGATGGTCATGGCGATGACCACATCCACCATCTCGAACCGGAACAGGCGGCGCTTCGACTCGGGGTCGGTCACGGGCACGCGCCGCTGTGTGAGCGCCGAGTGCAGGTAGATCACGTGCGGCATCACGGTTGCGCCGAGGATGCCCACGGCCAGCAGCAGGCTCCCGCGGCCGTCGAAGCCGGGGATGAGCCCGCCGGCCACGTCCGCACCCGACGGACTGGCCAGGAACACCTGGGCACCGAACGCCAGCACGATGACCCCCACGAATCCCGCGATGACCGCCTCGAGGCGGCGCACTCCGCGCGACTGCAGCCCGAGGATGATGAACGCGGCGACCGCGGTGAGGAGCGCCGCGGGCAGCAACGGGATGCCGAACAGCAGGTTGAGCCCCACGGCCGCGCCGATGAACTCGGCCACGTCGGTGGCCATGGCCACGAGTTCAGCCACCACCCAGAGGCTCAGCACCACCGGGCGCGGGTACCTTGAGCGGCACGCCTCGGCCAGGTTCATGCCCGACGCGATGCCCAACTTGGCGCTCAGCGACTGGATGAGCATCGACATGAGGATGGCCACCACCACCACCCACGTGAGCAGGAACCCGTAGCGGGCACCGGCAGCCATGTTGGTGGCGAAGTTGCCGGGGTCGATGTACGCGACCGCCGCGATGAACGCGGGACCGAGGAACGGGGTGAAACGCCGTATGCCCCGGCGGCGACCCGCCAGGGAGTCCTCTGCGGCGCGCAGCACCAGGGCGTCGCCGGGCAGCGCCTCCGCCGGTCCGGGGGCCGGGCCGTCGGCCGGGGCACCGGCGGCACTCGTCCGCTTCACCCGGTCGTCAGCCATCGCGGCGGATGGTAGCGCCGGCGGGCGTCGCCTCAGTCGGTATGCGCAGCACGCACCAGCGCGGCCAACGGCACGCCCACCGCCGACGCCACCACCGTGTGCCCGTGACGCAGCGTCATCACGGCGGTGCGCCCGTTCGCGTCGAACGTGATGACCACCGGCGGGCGCCCACCCACCGAGCGGCTCCCCGGCGGTGCACCGAGCGGCGGACCCGACACCACCGAGTACGCGAGACGCGTCCCCTCACGGCCGTACACGAGGGTCGTCACCGTGCGATCGGACACCTGGTCGGTACGACGCCCCACGGCCACCCAGCCCTGACGAGCGGCGAGCGCCGGGAATGCCACACCATCCGCCGAGGCGACCGGGGTGCCGTCGGGGCGCATCGCAGGCGCGCCGCGGTCGGGCACCCTCGACTGGGCCGCCACCACATCGCGCGCCACGTCGTCCCCGCCATTGGTGACCGTGCCGAAAGCCGCGGCCACGATGACCGCCACGAGAATGACGCCGAGGCCCCACCAGAGCCCCCGCCCGGGCTCGGCGTCGTCGCCGGAACGGACGGTCGTCCCCTGCTGCGCGGGCGGATACGGGTTTACCATCGTCCCGTGAACCCTTTCCGGCGCGCATGGCACTCGCTCACATCGGTCCGCGGCTTCCGCTGGCTGGCGCTGGTCTCAATGGCCCTGCTGTGGGTGATCTTCCCCAGCGGCGGCCTCGTGCGCCTCACTGGGTCGGGCCTCGGCTGCAGCGACTGGCCGCTGTGCAACGCCGGCGGCATCGTTCCCGCGAGCAACCACCACGCGTGGATCGAGTTCTCGAACCGCATGTTCTCGGGCGCGATCATCGTGGTGGTCATCATCGCGGCCATCGCCGCATTCCAGGCCGAGGGCACCACCCGGCCCACGAAGATCGGTGCCCTCGTCGCGGCGATCGCGACCGTGGGGCAGGTGCCGCTCGGGGGCGTCACGGTGCTCTTCGACCTGCATCCGCTGCTCGTGGCCTCACACTTCGTGGTGTCACTCGTCGCACTTGCGGGCGGCGTGGTTGCGTACCTGCAGGCCGCCGACGCGGTGCGGGGTATCCGGCGGGCCTTCGCGACGGGCGCCGCCTGGCTGGGAGCGCTCTTCGCCGCAGCCCTGGGCACCGTCGTGGTGACCGGCATCCTGGTCACGTCGGCCGGCCCGCACTCCGGCGACCCCAAGGTGATCAAGCGCTTCGGCGTGTTGTACGACGCGGCATACGTCCATGTGCGGGCGGTCATCGCGCTGGTCATCGTGGCCATCATCGTCGGCATCGCGGTGTGGCGCCGCCGACGCGAGCGCGGCCTCGTGGTGCCCGCTCTGTGGTTCATCCCATTCCTCATCGCCCAGGTGGTCGTGGGCGAGGTGCAGTGGCACAACCAGTTGCCGTGGCAGGTGGTGCTGGCGCACGTGACCATCGCAGGCGTGGTGTGGGGCACCGGTGTGGCGATCGCCTGGCGCCTCGCGCGCCCCATCACCTCGGGCGCCGGCAGCTAGCGACGCCCGCCCGTGGCGGCCTGCTGGCACGGGGTGCATCGTTCGGCGTCGGGCACGATCTCGAGCCGCGCATCTGGGATCTTCTCGCCGCAGTCAACGCAGATGCCGTACTCACCCCGGGCTGCGGCCTCGGCGGCACGCCTGAGGCGCTCCTCCTCCTCCTTCAGACGCAGGGTGGCCTGCAACTGGCGCTCGCGCGCGTCGGCATCGGTGGCGGCCTCGGCCGGATGGTGATGGGCGTCGCTCGCCTCGCCGCCATCGGCCGCGAGATCGCGTGCCTCGGCACGCTCGTGTGCCTCGCGTGCGAGGCGCTCAAGACGCGCTGCCTGATCCTCCTTTGGCATGTGCTGATCTTAGCGCCGCCGGTAGGCGCCCCCTCCCCCGCTCCGCGCCGCTACCCTCACTTCCGTGAGCGATCAAGCGGTTGAGACACAGGACCTCGTCCGGGAGTACAAGGGCGGCGTCAAGGCGGTTGACGGGGTCACCCTCAGCATCGACGCCGGAGGCATCTTCGGGTTCCTGGGCCCCAACGGCGCTGGCAAGAGCACGACGGTGCGCATGCTCACCACGCTGCTCAAGCCCACGTCGGGGCACGCGATCGTGGCGGGCTACGACGTGGCGAAGAATCCCGAGCAGGTGCGCCGCCGCATCGGCGTGGCACTGCAGGACGCCGCCATCGATCCGTACATGACCGGCCGCGAACTGCTGCGGCTTCAGGGGGTGCTGCACGGCCTGCCGCGCGCCGAGTGCCGCGCCCGCGCCGAGTCGCTGCTGGAGCGCGTGGACCTGGTGGACGCCGCCGATCGGCGCGTGGGCACCTACTCGGGTGGCATGCGCCGCCGCCTCGACCTGGCCCTCTCGCTGGTGCATGAGCCCGTGGTGCTCTTCCTCGATGAGCCCACTACCGGCCTCGACCCCGTCTCCCGCGTCACGTTGTGGGAGGAGGTGCGCCGCCTCAACCGCGAGCACGGCACCACGGTGTTCCTCACCACGCAGTACCTCGAGGAGGCCGATCAACTGGCCGACCGGGTGGCGATCATCGATGGCGGCCGCATCGTGGCCGATGGGTCGCCCCGCGAACTGAAGGAGCGAATCGGTTTCCCGCTGCTGTCGGTGGTGGCGGCGGATGGGTCGACACCCGACGACGTGCGTCGCGTGCTCGCCACCTTCGGTGAGATCGTGCCCGGTGCCGTCGATCACGGCGCCGCGGTGCGACTGCCGGGTGGCTCGACGGCGATGGCCGACGCCGTGCGTGCGCTTGACGAAGCCGGGGTGCGGTTCGCGGAGGTCGATCTGACGGAACCGTCACTCGACGACGTCTTCCTGGCCAGCACGGGCCGCCACCTGGGCGCGGACGACGACGTGAGCGCATGAGCGCAGCAGCGCTGGCCACGCGCCAGACCGCCGCGCTCGCGTGGCGGTCGATCATCACCACCCTGCGGCTGCCGCAGGCGTGGTTCCCCGCGCTCTTCTTCCCGCTCGTGCTCATGGCCATCTTCACGGCCTCGTTCGGCGGCGCACCGGGCAACATCCCCGGCTTCCCGCCCATCCGCGGGTTCCTCGACTTCGCCG
>CANGAY010000069.1 GCA_947451735.1 Actinomycetota bacterium | reverse complement strand
TTGACGGTGTGAAGGCCATCAAGATCACCGACCCAGCGGGCAACACGCTGTATGTGCCTGCGAGTGGCGACCCGCTGCCCGTGCGGTACGTGTCAACCGCGAAGGGCAAGTCGGGCGACGTGCGCTACTCCAAGTGGAGCGCCCCGGTGGCCGTGTCAGCTCCCGCAAACGCCATCGACCTCGGAAAAATCACCGGCTCGGGCTGACCACCGGCCGCTTGCGCCACGTCACCACCAGGATCATCGGCACCGCATAGAGCATCCAACCCAGCGCCTCGGCGACCGACGGCTCGGGCTGGATTCCCAGCGTGCCGCCCACCAGTGTTGCGATGATGCCGCCCGGGTGCAGGATGGGTGAGAGGTTGATGAGGGGTTGCTGTAGCGCCCCGAGCAGCCCTGCCTCATGCGCGGTGCCGACAGCGGTGGCCACGAGCCCTGCGGCGATGAACACCAGCAGCACGCTCGTGATGCGCATGAAGCGGCCGAGGTTGATGCGCACACCGCTCACCGTGATGCCCCACCCCAGCGCCACCGCCGCCGCGATACCGATGAGCGCCCCACCCAGATCGGACATGGGTGCTGATGATTGCTGCGTAATCGCGGTCAGGAACATCACCGTCTCAATGCCCTCGCGCACGACGGCGAAGAAGGCCATGGCCACGAGAGCCCACACCGAGCCATCCACCAGGGCATCGCCGGCCCGCTCCTCGATGCCCCCGCGAAGCGCGGGTGCGTTGCGCTGCATCCAGAGGATCATGTACGTGACCATGGCGCATGCCGCAAGCGCGACGATGGTCTCAAGGATCTCCTGCGCATGGCCCGGTAGTGCGCTGTTCAGCAGTCCCAGAGCCACTCCCAGCCCCACGCACAGCACCACTGCGACGCCGACACCGGCCCAGACCCACTTCAGGGCATCACGGCGCCCCCGGGCGAGGAGGAATGCGGCGATGATGCCGACAATGAGGGCGGACTCAAGGCCTTCGCGAAGACCCACGACGAATGCTGCGATCAACTCGTGCGCTCCCCGAGGTGCGAGTAGGGCGAATGCGGGTCGCCCTCTTTCGGTCATGACCATAGCCGAAAGAGATTGGCGCGCGCCGCGTGTCCCGAGGCATGTACGGTGAATGTGACCCTCGTGTTCACCCGCGAAAGGATCCCATGTCCCGACGTTCCGTTTCAGTCGCCATCACCGCTTTGCTCGGTGCCGGCGTCCTCATGATCGGCACCGCTGGCTGCGGCGACAGCTCGACCCCTGCCGCACCGCCTGCCACCACCACTGCGGTGGAGACCGTGACCGCTGCACCCGCGGCCACCACGGCCCCGGCCCCGGCTCCGGCCACCACGGTGACTGTTGATCAGAACAACAACAACCAGAATAACAACAACCAGAATAACGGCGCCGCGGCGGCAGCCGCCGGCGAGGCCGCCGGTGCGGCTGCCGCCAAGGCCGGGCTCTCCACCGCCCGCAAGGAGTGCCTCGCGCACAACCCCGTCAAGTCGGAGTGCGCCCACATCCCGTGATCGCGGGGCAGGGTGCATGACGTTCGCGCGAGGGGGGCCTGTGGGCCCCCCTCGTCGTTCCGCGATGCCCCGCGGCGAGCGCCGGTCGTCAGGGCGTTGGTACCGTCATGCCGCTCCCCCAGACACGCTCACCCGGAGGTATCGTGAAGCGCATCATCGCGGCCGTCGCCGCCACTGCAATCGCCGCTCCGCTGGCCCTGGCGCCCATGGCCATGGCGCAGGCGATTCCCAACACCAACAAGGCCACCGTGCTGCAGGCCGGCGCCACCCGTCAGGTGCTGCTGGGCAAGGTGAACGGCGGCACCGGGTATTCGTGGAAGTGGACTGTGAGGCCCAAGTCGCCGACGGCCAAGGGGCTCACCCCGCGGGTGGTGGTTTCGAAGAAGGGCATGCCCGGCGCACCAACCACGGTGTATGCCCGCATCCTCGGATTGGGCGAGGGGAAGACGTCCGGCGTGATGGGGCTCTTCGCCCCCGGCGCGACCACGCCCACCAAGACGGTGACAATCGCCATTACGGTCACCGAGGACGGCCGCTAGCCTTCCGCCCATGGGAAAATTTCGTGAGTTCATTCCGGTCGCCGCGGCGACCATCATCATCGCTCTCTGCGCCCTCATCCCCCTCGGGGTCGGGCTCGGCGAGGACAACGGCCTGAACGAGGTGCGTTCAGCCACTGCCACCCTCGCCCAGACGGGCAAGGAGCAGCAGGCCGTGCAGCTGCAGGGTCAGCAGGAGCAGCAGCAGCTGACCCAGGCGATCGTGGCGGCGCACCAGCAGGGTGCGTCGGTGAAGGAGATCGCCGGCGCCGTCATCCCGATTCTCGGGATTCCGGAGCAGAGCGCCCTTCAGGGTGTGCAGGGCATCATCGCTCAGGCACAGGCCGCACAGGCGCCGGTGACCCCGGCCCCCAGGACGCCGAAGAAGCCGTAGCCATCACCGCTGCCGGCGTCCCAGTGCGGGGCGCCGGCAGCGGGGTTACCGCGCTTCCCGCAGGGTGAAGCGCGACCCGGCACCGTCCGTGGCGAGGGTGCCATCGGCGCAGTCCCCCAGCAGGTGTCCCGCGGCGTCGAGCCGTGCGATGGCCCCTTCCATCGCATCGAGCGACGGCCACTCGGTGACGAAGTAGCGCATGCCCGCCGTGCCCTCGGGCGCAGGCGTGCCCGGTCGCTGCCAGGTGTTCACCGCCATGCGGTGCGGGAACGTGCCGCCGGCCGAGAGGTCGGCAAACCCCAGGCGCGGTCCCTCCACGTTGCGGGTCATGCCCACCACGTCGGCCCAGTGGTCCTGCGCCGCCGCGAGGTCGTCCACGTGCAGGTGCAGGTGCCCCACGAAGGTGCCCGGGGCCATCGGCTGCGACGGGTCGGTGTCGCCGCCGACCGTGAGCACGTGCCCCACGTCGAGCGCCTCAACCGCATTGCGCTGCCGGCCGTCGCTGTCGATGATCACCGGCCAGTCGGGGCCCGACTCATACCGGGCCACCCGGTCGATGGTCTCGAAGGCCACCTCGAGTTGGATGCCATCGGGATCGTCCAGGTACGTGGCCCAGTGCGTGATGTGGTCGGTGGGCGCCTGCGGGTAGCGCGCCGATGCCACGCGCAGCAGGGTGCGCCCGAAGGCGGCGGCGTCGGGCACGTGCAGCGCCAGGTGGTACAGCCCGGAGTGCCCGGGCTGCTTCGGTCGCGCGGCGCCCGGGTGCAGCACCACCAACGTGCGGTCGCCCGCGCCCAGTGCCACGCCGTCGCGATCGTGCGGCGTGGGCTCCAGGCCCGCGACGCCCTCCCAGAAGGCGCGTGATCGCGCCTCATCGGTCACGTCCAGATGGACGGGGCCGTATGTGAACAGATCGGATGCGGTGCTCATGCCCACATACTTGCACACGCAAGCATTTGGGCATGACGCATCAGGTCACGCGCGCGGCGGCTTGCCGTCGTGGTCGCACATCTCGGGGTGCCAGCGCGAGAAGTGGTTGATGTGCTGGTTCGACAGCGAGCCATCGGGGTAGTGCTCGTCGTAGAAGTCCACGTCCACGTGCTGCGCCTGGGTGGTGAGGCGCTGGAACATGGGGTCGATGTAGGCGGGGAAGCGGCCGTAGGTGTCCCACACGTACTGGCAGTAGTCCTTCACGATCTCCACGGTCTCCTCGTGGGGCCGCGGGATGGCCTTCACGAAGGCCTCGTTCTGCTGCTCGGTCTTGTAGGGCTTTGACACCTCGGGGTCCATGGCGCCCCACTTCATCGCCATGAAGGCGTCCACGGCCTCGTGCATGTCGGAGTAGTACGGCGGGATGTAGGCCTCGAAGATCCCGTCGCGCCCGGCCGCGTACGTCTGGCCGTTCGCGGCCTCGTTGAAGCGGAAGCCGAGGCCGGGCACGTCGCCGCCGCCCATCACGAACTTGGGCAGGTAGCCGGTGAAGGTCCAGCCGCCCAGGCCCAGCGCCTGCAGCGCCAGATTCATGTTCTGGCAGATGAAGCCCTGCTCCACGACCATCATCGACAGCACGCGCTGCTCGAGCTCGAACATGTTCATGGGGATGTTCGGGTTGATGCGGCCCTGGTCGATCCACTTCTGCAGGCCGGCGGAACGGCCGCCGTGCTGCTCGTCGATGATCGAGAAGCCGTAGCTGCGCGCGAAGTAGATGAAGAGCACGTTGATGTACTCCATCGTCATGTTCGTCACGGGCACGAACAGCGACGTGCCGGGCTTGTTGGCATTCCAGTGGTTGAAGTCGAACAGCCCGGGCAGCGTGGTGGGCAGCTGGGCGCGGCCGTCCTGCAGCTTCACCTTGGCGCGACGGAACAGGTCGACGATGAACGCGCCCTGCTCCTCCAGGCTGTGGCCGGACAGCGTGGAGATCTCGCCGGGCTCGGGAACCATCTTGAAGATGTCGAGCCACCACATGCCGTCGTCGTTGCTCCAGAAGAGCTCGGTGCCGTGGTTGGAGCACGCGGACGGCCAGGTGCGGTTGGTCCACTGCACCAGCGTGCTCATGCCGCGGTTGGGGTCGAGGTCGGCAAGCGCCAGACCGTTCAGGCCCGTGCCGGCCATCACCAGCAGGGCCTCCTCCAGTTCGCCCAGCGGCACGGGCTGGTACGGCGAGGCGTAGTCGAGCACCTCGCTCTCCACCGTCATGCCGAGGGCGACGCGACGCGACTTGCGATCGAACACCGACTGGAAGTACGGATACGTGAGCGCATCCTGGAACCCGATCGGGGCGCCTGAGACGATCCCGAGGGGGTCGGCTTCAGTCGTCATGTCGCGTGTCTCCTGTGTGGTGTCCGGGGCCGGGCGGCACTTCGTGCCGGTTGTCGCGAAGAATAGGACCCGCGCCCGCGTTGCGCCGCGCTCCGGACTGCTGCGTCCCGCAATGCGGGACACGCTCAGCCGATGCGCGTGACCGTGAGGATGATGCCCGGCGTCGACGGTCGCGTGGGGCCGGTGGCCGCAGCGCGGAACACCACGCTTGCGGTGCCGTCGCTCGAACTGGCCGCCACCTGCACGCAGTCACCTGCCAGAAGCGGTGTGAACCAGTTCCACGCTGCGACCTCCGGTAGGTTGGCCGGCAGGCTGAGCTGCGTGTCGGATGCGGGAGCGTCGGGCAGGGGAGGGGTGTTGCCCGCGTTCCAGGTGCCGGCGCGCAGCCAGATGTCAACGGTGTCGGTGCCGCCTCCCGTCTTCAGCACCTGCGCTGAGAACTGCACGTTGTACGTGCCGGCCGTCCCCACGCACATCCGACTCGTCTGTGCGCTGCCGACCAGCGTGACGTCTGAAGTGGAGGTCGTGCTGCCACGGGTATCCACCGCGATGACGGTGGCGGTGTTCGCGGATGACAGCGGCTGCGTGACGGTGCTGTACACGTCACCGTAGGCCGGGGCGATGCCGGGACCCGCGGGTCCGGTGGCGCCCGTGGCACCGGTGCTGCCCGTGGGGCCGGTGGGTCCCGTCGGCCCGGTGGCGCCCGTTGCCCCGGTGGCGCCGATCAGCGCCGTACCCGGCGTTGGCCACGTGCCGCTCGCCTTGGGCCCGTAGATCGTGGTGGTGGCGGTGTCGAGGTAGAAGTCGCCGTTGCT
>CANGAY010000068.1 GCA_947451735.1 Actinomycetota bacterium | reverse complement strand
GTGGCGCCGATGAACCCGAGCCCCGCCACGATGGTCACCTGGATGACCATGGCCAGGATCTCGGCGCCCAGCCACGCGGTGCGGCGAAGCGGGCGCGACAGCACCAGTTCGGCCACGCCCGACTCCACGTCACGTGCCGATGTGGCACCGCCGGCGATGGCAGTGGCGGCCATCACGGCAAGCGTGATGGGGTGGATGAGGCCCGACCCGAGGTAGCCCGACGGGCTCGCCAGGTCGGAGCCCTTCACGAATGCGCGCAGGGCGGGCGGCAGCGACTCCACGAGGCTGCGGATCTGGTTGCCGTCAACCGTGGCGTACGAGAGACCCACCAGGAAGAGGAACCCGGCGAGCGCCACGCCCAGCAGCAGCGTGCGGCGAAGCGACCGCCGGAGCGCGAGCGACAGCACCACGCTCATGCGTCATCTCCCAGGTACAGCGCCCTGAACACGTCCTCGAGGCGCGCCGCCTCGATGGTGATGTCGAGCGGCGACAGCGCACCCAGTCGGGCGAGGAGCGGGCCGGGGTCGCCGGCGAGCGTGAAGTGGTGCAGGTGCCCCTCCACCCGCAGTTCGGCCACGCCGTCCACCATGTAGGTCTGCGGGTCGACATCGCCGGCGAACAGCACCTCGACCGTGCGCACGCGGGCGCGTCGCAGTTCGTCCACGTCGCGCACCAGCAGCAGCCTGCCGTCGCGCACCATGGCCACGCGGTCGCACAGTTCATCCACCTCGCCGAGCGAGTGGCTCGAGAAGAACACCGTGCGCCCGTGGCGCGCGCGGTCCTCCAGCACCTCAAGCAGCCTGGCCTGCATCACGGGGTCGAGCCCCGAGGTGGGCTCGTCGAGAATGATGACCGGCGGGTCGTGCTGCAGCGCGGCCACCAGCCCCAGCTTCTGCCGCATGCCGGTGGAGTACTCGCGGATGCGCTTGCGAAGCGCCACGTCGTCCAGGTTGAGCGCCTTCAACAGGTGGTCGCGCAGCACGGGCGGGCGGGGGTGCAGCTTGCCCAGGGCGTCCAGCATGCGGGCGCCGCTCACCTGCTTGATCATCCCCAGGTCGCCCGGCACGTAGCCCACGTCCGTGAGCGCCGCCAGACGATCGGTGGTGATGTCGTGCCCGTTGATGGCGACGCTGCCGGAGGTGGGGCGCAGGATCCCCAGCGCCAGGCGGATGAAGGTGGTCTTGCCGGCGCCGTTGGGGCCCAGGAAACCCAGGCGCTCGCCGTGGCCGACCTCGAGGTCGACACCCTCCAGCGCCATCACACCATGGCCGTATGACTTGCTCAGTCCCTCGGCTCTGATGACGGCGCGATCACTCACACCAGTGAGACTAGGTACGTCATGCGGCGAACCGATGGGTGATCGGTCCTGTGCACGCGGCCAACGATTGCACGACGGCGTCGCCATATGGTGGCGCCATGTCGATGTTCTCCGCCTACGACGCCTCGGGCTTCTACGACGAGATGTTCCACGCCACGGGTCGACCCCGTGCGCACTACGCGCGCCTGCATCGCGGGCTGCGCGATCTGGCGCCCTCGGTGTTCGCGGGCAAGGCCAACCGCATTCAGGACCTGTACCGCGCGCAGGGCATCACCTTCGCCCACAGCGGCGCCGAGCACACCTTTCCATTCGACCTGCTGCCCCGCGTGATCCCGCCCGACGAGTGGGCGCACCTCGATGCCGGCCTGCGCCAGCGTGTGCGGGCGCTCGACATGTTCGCGGCCGATGTGTACGGCGCGCAGGCGTGCGTGCGCGACGGCATCGTGAGTGCCGGTCTCATCTCCACGTCTGGCGGCTACCGCCGCGAGGCCCACGCCGTGCGCCCACCGCGCGACCGCTGGATCCAGCTGGCGGGCATCGACCTGGTGCGTGGCGACGACGGGGTCTGGAGGGTGCTCGAGGACAATGCCCGCACACCCAGCGGCCTGTCGTACGTGGTGCAGAACCGGGCCTTCATGCGGCGCATCTTCAGCGAGGCGTTCGACCGGCACAACATCCAGCCGGTCGACCACGCACCGCAGATGCTGCGCGAGGCCCTGGCCGCATCGGCCCCCGAGGGCGTGGACAACCCGCGCATCGGCCTGCTCACGCCCGGTCCGTACAACGCCGCGTACTACGAGCACGCATTCCTGGCGCAGCAGATGGGCGTGGTGCTGGTGGAGGGCCACGACCTGGTGGTGCGCAACCGCCGCGTGTACGTGGTGACCACCGCCGGTCGCATGCCCATCGACGTGCTCTACCGCCGCATTGACGACGACTACGTGGACCCGGTGACCTTCCGCGGCGACTCCGTGCTGGGCGTGCCCGGCCTCATGGAGTGCGTGCGCGCCGGCACGGTCGCGCTGTGCAACGCCGTGGGCGTGGGCGTGGTTGATGACAAGAGCATCTACTGCGACGTGCCCGACATCATCAGGTACTTCCTCGACGAGGAGCCCATCCTCGCCCAGGTGCCCACCTACCGACCCGACCGCGCGGCCGACATGGAGTTGGTGCTCGATCGCATGGACAGCTTGGTGGTGAAGGCGGTGGATGGCGCGGGCGGCTACGGCATGCTCATCGGCCCCGCCAGCACTGCGGCCGAGCGCGACGACTTCGCCCGTCGCGTGCGCCAGAACCCGCGCGGCTACATCGCCCAGGAGACCATCGCGCTGTCGCGCGCCCCGGTGTTCCTCGACGGCAGGTTCCAGCCCCGGCATGTGGACCTGCGCCCGTTCGTGATGTACGGCGACGAGCCCAAGGTGGTGCCGGGCGGCCTCACCCGTGTCGCCCTGAAGGAGGGGTCGCTGGTGGTCAACTCGTCGCAGGGTGGCGGCAGCAAGGACACGTGGGCGCTCGCGCCCGCGCAGGTGACGCCGAGCGGAGCGGCGTTCACTGCCTCCATGACGCGGGCGGGCGCCTGATGCTCGCCCGCGTCGCGGAGTCGCTGTACTGGACCGCCAGGAACCTGGAGCGTGCCGAGAACGTGGGGCGCATGCTCGAGGTGACCCACGCCCTGGCGCTCGACTCGGGCGCCGATCAGGTGGGCGCCGAGGTGTGGGAGCCCGCGATCGAGGCGACGGGCGACATGCAGCTGTTCCGCGAGCACCACCTGCGCGCGGACGAGCGCAGCGCCGTGTGGTTTCTCACCTTCAGCGACCTCAACCCCAACTCGCTGCGTGCATGCGTGTCGCGGGCCCGCGAGAACGCCCGCGGGGTGCGCGACGCCCTGCCGCCCGACGTGTGGGAGGCCCTGAACGCCCTCGACCAGACCGTGGCCCGGTGGACGGCCAGCCGCCTTGCGCAGGACGGCGTGTTCCAGTTGTGCCTCGACGTGCGCCGTGGCTTGCGGCTGGTGGAGGGCTCGGTGGACGCCGAGATGATGCGCGACGCCGCGTGGCACTTCCTCAACCTGGGGCGCTTCCTCGAGCGCGCGTCCACGGCCGCCCGCCTGCTGGAGGCCCGCTGGCGGGTGAGCGGCGTGATGTCGCTGGAGGGTGCCCGCGAGGTGCCGCCGGCCGAGTGGCGGGCGCTCGTGGGCGCGGCGGTCACACCCTCGACGCTCATGGCGGCGTCGCCCGGCGAGCTCACGCCCGACGCCGCGGTGCGCCTGCTGGTGATGGACGAGCGCTTCCCGCGCTCGGTCACCTACGCACTGCAGCGGGTGGAGGACTCGCTGCTCGAACTGGAGGCCTGCGGTGCATCCGGCCGCGGGGCCACCGGGCGCGACATGGTGGCCGAGGTGCGCCACATGCTCACGCAGCTCGACCCGCCACCTTCGGGGGCGGCGCTCACGGAGTTGCTCGATGGGTTGCAGAAGCAGTGCAACCTCATCGGTGCGCAGATCGCTGCGTGCTTCTTCGACTACCCACACGACGATCCGACGGGACATGACAGGCAACGCCCTCAGGCTGCACGCCAGGCACAGAACTGAAATCACCTATGCGGGGCAGGTGCGCGAGAGCATCAACGAGGCGCGCATGCTCCCGGTTGACGGCCCGCGCACCACGGTGGAGCACTTCGCGCTCGAGGTGATGCCCGACGCCGAGGTGTTCACGCACACGGACGTCTACGGCAACTTGGTGGGGTGGTTCCAGGTGGCCGGTGCGCACCAGCGGCTCACCGTCGAGTCGGTGGGCGTGCTCATCTCGTGCGACCCCGTGCCGCTTGTGGAGTCGCTGAGCCCCGCTGCGCAGTGGGGCCTCATCGGCGACCCGGTGTTCACCGATACCAACGCCGAGTACCTGGGCCGCACCCGCCACGCCGCGTGGGGCCCCCGGGTGGCCGCCCTCGCCGAGACGCTGCCCCGTCCGCTCGCCATCCGCAGCCGGGGCGTGCGCGCCTGGGTCGACGAGCTGGCCACCGCCATTCACGGCGCGGTGGCATATGTGCCCGGATCAACGCTGGTGGACACCCCGGTGGAGGTGGTGGCCGCCGATCGCCGCGGCGTGTGTCAGGACCTGGCGCATCTGATGATCGCCATCTGCCGCCGCGATGGCGTGCCCGCCCGCTACGTGAGCGGATGGCTGCACGACCCCGCGCGTGGCGTGCCGGGTGAGAGCCACGCATGGGTTGAGGTGCTGGTGCCCGGCGCGGGCTGGTACGAGGTTGACCCCACGCACCCTGAGCCCATCACCGGCCGTTGGGTGCGCGTGGCCACGGGCCGCGACTACGCCGACGTCACCCCGCTGCGCGGCACCTACCAGGGCGCCCCCACCGAGAAGATGTCGGTGACGGTGTGGACCGAGCCCGCGGTGGGGGAGCCACTGCCGGCCTGATCAGCTGGCGCCGTGGAAGGCGTCGTACCGCCGCTGGTCGTTGTTGAAGCTCTGGAATGCGGTGATGCGGTCGCCGTCGATCTTCCAGCGGTGGATGATCTGGAACTGCGCCTGCTCGCCGTCGCTGGCCCGCGTGGCGTCGACGAACACCACGCCGATGATCCAGCGCTCGCCCACCACCAGTTCGTCGAGCCGCGGCCACCAGGTGTCGCCGGTCCACGCGGCCTGTGCCGCAATGAACTGAAGGAAGCCATCGGCACCGAGGTACTCGCCCTGCAACTGACCGCGATCGGTGCCGCCGGGGACGAACGTGAAGTCGTCCGACAGGTGGGGACGCAGCGCGTCCACGGCCTCCGCGCCGCGCGACGCGTACATGCGCGTGAGCGCGTCAACCAGTTCAGGTGCCGCCATCTGCCGTGCCCTCCTCGTGGTGGTGCGCGGGTTGCAGCGCGTGGTCGAGTTGCCGCTGTGCGTCGAACGTGGCCTGCGTGATCTGCCGCAGCACGTCCGGGCTGTAGCCGCCGCTGCCCTGCTGGAAGTCGGTGATGGCGGCGTTGTAGGCACGCTCGGCCAGCACCGCGTGGCGCCCGCGGAACTGCACGAGCCGGTGGATGATGTGCGAGGCGATCTGGCCTTCGCGGGCAAGTGCATCGGGGTGCCCCGCGCGATCCAGGTCGGCGATGAGCATGGCCGCCATGGGCGTGTGGCGGCGCATCTCGGCCACCAGCCCGCCCCAGAGCGGTGGCCCGTACTGCACGGCGTCGTCAATCATCTCGGCGTGCGCGCCCTGTGACTCGCCCCACACCAGCTCGTCCACGAGGTATAGGGGGAGGAAGGCGGCAG
>CANGAY010000067.1 GCA_947451735.1 Actinomycetota bacterium | reverse complement strand
CGCGTTCTCGATGAACACGCGGTTCTCCTCGAGCAGCGGATTGGGCTCGTGGTGGGGGAATCGCCCGTCGGGGTCGAGGAAGAAGGGCACGGCGTCGATGTCGATGTGCTTGAGCACCGGCGGCAGGTACACGCCCGCCATGCCGTTGGCGGCGTCGAGCACCACGCGCAGGCCGGTGATGGCCGATGGGTCGACGAACGTGAGGCAGCGGTCCACGAAGCGGCGCAGCAGGTCGGGGTCGTCGCTGAGGGTGCCGGGCGTGGCGGAGGGCGCGGGCTCGCCGGCCATTGCCAGGCGGCCCACCTCCCCGATGCCCGTCTCGCCCGAGAGTGGGAGGGCGCCGGCCGACACCATCTTCACGCCGGTGTACTGCGGCGGGTTGTGGCTGGCGGTGATGACCGCGCCGGCGTCATAGCCGCCCTCGTCCACCGCGAAGTAGACCATCTCGGTGGCGGCCAGCCCGAGGGCGGTCACGTCGGCGCCCGCCGACAGCGCCCCGCGGATGAATGCATCGGCCATGCCGGGTGACGACAACCGCACGTCGTGCCCCACGGCAACGCGCTTGGCGCCCGTCACCGCAACGAACGCGCGCCCGATGCGCTCGCCGCCCTCCTCGTCGATCTCCTCGCCGTACAGGCCGCGGATGTCGTACGCCTTGAAGACCCCGGGGATGAGGGTCATGCCGCGAACCCCGGACGGAGCAGGGCGTAGGTCTCTTCGAGGCTCTGCGGCATAACGCGTACATCTCCAGTGACTGGCATGAAGTTGGTGTCCCCGGACCATCTGGGGACCACGTGCAGATGCAGGTGGTCGGCGATGCCGGCGCCTGCGGCCGACCCCTGGTTCATCCCGATGTTGAAGCCGTGCGGGTGCAGGGCGTCGTCGAGTGCCGTCTGGGCCGTGCGGGCGAACTCCATCATCTCAATCAGCGCCTCGGATGACAGGTCGGTGAGCCGGTCGAGGTGCGCGTGGGGGACGACCATCAGGTGCCCGCTCGCGTACGGGTAGGCATTCATGATGACGAAGCAGTGCTCGCCCCGGGTGAGGATGAGCGCCTGTTCGTCGTCGCCGAGCGCGGGCAGGTCGCAGAACACGCAGCGCGGGCCCTCGAACTCATGGTCATTCTCGGCGCTCACGTAGGCCATCCGCCATGGGGCCCACATGATCTGACGCCCCGCGCCGGGGTCTACAGCCACTTGCGCCTGCGGAAGTACGCCAGCACGCCCACGGCCAGCGCCACCATGAGGACCACCAGGAAGATGAGCGACGCAATGCCGTTGTGCGCGAACGGCAGGTTGTCGATGTTCATCCCGTAGAAACCGGTGATGAGCGTCAGCGGCAGCAGCACCGCCGAGAGCACGGTGAGCAGCGCCAGCATGTCGTTCAGGCGGTGCGTGATGATCGACTCGTTGGTGGCCTCGAGCGCCTCGGCCACCTCCTTGTAGTTTTCGAGCGAATCCCAGATGCGCTCGTTCTTGTCGACGATGTCGTCGAAGTACAGCTCCAGGTCCTCGGGCGCATACCGCTGCACGGCGCGCTCAAGCATGCGCAGGGTGGGGCGCTGCGGCTTGATGACCTTGCGGTAGTTGATGATCTCCTGCTTCACGTTGGAGATATCGCGCACCACCGCGTCGCCGTGGCCCTCGAAGATGGCGTCCTCGATGGTGTCGAGCTTGAAGCCGATCTTGTCGAGGATGGGAAAGCAGTAGTCGAACATCTGGTCGACGATCTCGTACAGCAGGAAGCCCGAGCCCTTCGACATGTAGTCGTCCCGCGCGTCCTCGCGGGCCTCGCACCGCGACCACAGGGCGCGGATGGGCTTCATCGGCTCCTTGGGGATGGTGATGATCATGCCGGGTGCGATGAACACGTTCAGCTCCGCGGCCTGCAGGCGGCCCGTGGCCTTGTCGAACCGCGGGAAGTGCAGCACCAGGAACACGTACTCGTCGTACTCGTCGATCTTGGCGCGCTGACGGCGCCGTGAGAGCACGTCCTCGAGGTCGAGCGGGTGGTAGTCGAAGTGCTCCGACAGCCAGCCGGTCTCGGCTTCGGTGGGCTCCTCGATGTTCAGCCAGGTGAGGCCGTGGGCCTCCAGGCGCTGGACGTCCGGACGGTCGCGGTCAGGCGCGAGTATCGCGGGGGAGGACCCCCGCGAGCGTGAGCGACGGATGTTGGGAAGGCTCGCCATCTTCGAGTCCCCTCGTCGCAGTGGTGCACGGCACGTTGAACATCCCGCGAAGTCTATCGCGCCCGGCGCATTGCCGGACTACGCTGCCCGTCGTGCGTGACACGGCCGAATCCCCGCGCCTCAAGTTCTGCGGTCTCACCGACCCGGCGGACGTTGCCGCCTGCGTGGATGCCGGCGCCTGGGCCATCGGCGCCATCATGACCCCCCATGGCCCGCGGGCGCTTGATGCCGCACAGGCCGAGCGCCTCATGGCGGCCGTGCCCGATGGCGTGGAGCGGGTGGGTGTGTTCGTCGATCCGGCACCTGCCGCAGTGGCCGATGCCGTGCGCCGGTGCGGCCTCACCCGAGTGCAGCTGCACGACGTGGACGACTGGGCGCCGATCGCCGAGGCCGCGGGCGTGCCCGTGACCCTCTCCATCCGTCTCGACGGACCCGACGCCATCGCCGCCGGTGACGCCGCCGAGTGCGACCTGGTGCTGTTCGACGCCGCGGTGCCCGGAATGGCCGGCGGCACGGGCCAGTTGGCCGATTGGAGCCTGCTGGTGGCGCGTCGCCCCGCCCGGCCGTTCGGGCTTGCGGGCGGCCTCACCCCCCAGGTGGTTGGCGACGCCATCCGCACGGTGCGACCCGATGTGATCGATGTGGCCAGCGGCGTGGAGTCGTCGCCCGGGCACAAGGACCCGGCCCTCGTGGCGGCATTCGCCCGCGCCGCGCGCGAGGCAGCGTTGGAGGTGGCGGCGTGAGCGTGACCATGCGATTCGGCCCGTACGGCGGCCGGTATGTGCCCGAGACCGTCATCGGTGCGCTCGATGAGCTCACCGAGGCGTACGAGCGCTACCGCGACGACCCCGACTTCCGCAGTGAACTCGGCGTGCTGCTGGGGCACTACGTGGGCCGTCCCACGCCGCTCTACCGCGCCAGCAGGCTCGAGGAGGCCTGGGGCATCCCCGGTGGCCTGTGGTTCAAGCGCGAGGATCTGTGCCACACCGGCGCGCACAAGATCAACAACGCGCTGGGGCAGGTGCTGCTGGCCAAGCGCATGGGCAAGCAGCGCATCATCGCCGAGACGGGTGCCGGCCAGCACGGCGTGGCAACCGCCACCGCATCGGCCCTTGTGGGTCTGGGCTGCCGTGTGTACATGGGCCGCACCGACATGCAGCGGCAGCGCCTCAACGTCATACGCATGCGCATGCTGGGTGCCGAGGTGTTCCCGGTTGATGCCGGCAGCGGAACGCTGAAGGACGCCACCAGCGAGGCCATCCGCGACTGGGTGACCAACGTCGAGAACACGCACTACATCATCGGCTCGGCCGTGGGGCCGGCGCCGTACCCCGAGATCGTGGCCGACTTCCAGTCGGTCATCGGGGTGGAGTCGCGCGAGCAGATGCTCACGGAGACCGGCGCCCTGCCGGGCACCGTGGTGGCCTGCGTGGGCGGCGGATCAAACGCCATCGGCATCTTCCGCGGGTTCCTCGACGACGCCGACGTGCGCCTCGTGGGCGTGGAGGCCGGTGGGGAAGGGCTCTCCGGCAAGCACGGGGCATCGCTCGCGCTGGGCAGCCCGGGCGTGCTGCACGGGTCGTACTCGTACCTGCTGCAGGACCCGGACGGTCAGGTGGCCGAGGCGCACTCGGTGTCGGCGGGGCTCGACTACCCCGGCGTGGGGCCGGAGCACTCGCACCTGCGCGACCTGGGGCGCGTCACGTACTCAAACGCCACCGACGCCGATGCGCTGTCGGCGTTCCTCGAGTGCTGCCGCCTCGAGGGCATCATCCCGGCGCTCGAGACATCGCACGCGCTGTCGTACGTGCGCGACAGCGCGGCCGATCTGGCGGGGCCGGTGCTCATCTGCCTGTCGGGCAGGGGCGACAAGGATGTCGACCAGGCCGGTGAGGCCCTGGGGATTGACGCCAGTGCCTGAGTCGGGAGCAGACCGCCTGGCGACGGTGTTCGCCGACGCCGGACGCCCGCTGTTCGTGCCGTACGTGATGGGTGGCTACCCCACCCTCGAGGCCAGCGCGCGCCACGCGGCCATCCTGGCGGAGCACGCCGACATCATCGAACTGGGAATCCCGTTCAGCGACCCACTTGCCGATGGGCCCACAATTCAGGCCGCGGGTCAGCTGGCACTCGACCAGGGCACCCGCCCCGCCGACGTGCTGGCCATCGCCGAGGGGCTGAAAGGCGGTCCGCCCGTGGTGGTGATGACCTACTTCAACACGGTCATCGCCCACGGCGCCGCCGAGTTCCTGGGGCAGGCCGCCGCCGCGGGCGTGGCGGGAATCATCATCCCCGACCTGCCCGTTGACGAGGCCGGCGACATCCGCGACCTGGCACGTGCGGCGGGCGTGGCGCTCATCGCGCTGGCGGCGCCCACCACCGATGACGCCCGCATGCAGGCCATTGGGGAGCAGGCCGAGGGCTTCGTGTATCTGGTGGCCGTCACCGGCGTGACCGGCGGCGAGATGACCATGGACGACCGCCTGCGCGCGCTGGTTGACCGCGCCCGCCGGCACATCCCCGTGCCGGTGGTGGTGGGCTTCGGCGTGCGTACGCCCGATCAGGCCCGTCAGATCGGCGACATCGCCGACGGCGTGGTGATCGCCAGCGAGATCATCCGCCGAATTGGAGATGCACCCGACGCCGCGGCCGCCGATGCCGTGGTGGCCGAGTTCGGTGCCGGCATCGCCGGCGCGCTGCGCGCTTAGTAGGGGTAGGCCCGCAGGAACGCCACGAGGGCGTCGCCGTCTGCGGACGCGTCGTCCTCCGCGCCGTTGTGGTCGGCGTACTGCATGCGCACATAGCGGCCGAAGTCGGTCGAGGCGGTGTCGATCTCGGCGAAGTCGCCCCACCACACGAAGTCGGCGCGCGGCCCCCACGGCTCGCCGAGCGCCTGCATGGCGGCCATCCGGCTGCCGCCGTCGTCGGGCACGGTGCGCACGATGCGGGTGGTCTCAGTCACCAGCGCGTCGAAGTCGGGCCAGCTCTCCGGGTCGAGCAGCAGCACCGGCACCATCTGGGCCAGGAAGTCGGCGGCCTCGGCGTCGTCGGCGAACCAGGTGAACGTGCCGGGCCCGGTGTGCGGGGGCGGCACCGGATCGCGCTGGAACACGCCGACGGGGAATTCGCGGGGGTCGCGTGCGCTCACCAGTGCGAGGGCGCGACCGCGGGAGAGATCTGACCATTCGTGCATGCCCTGAGGCTAGCGAGGTCCCCGGGCTCCGTCGCTAGGATCCCGCGCGTGTCCGACCTGCAACTCGCAATCGCCACCACCGTGATGTTCGCCTCCATTGCCGCAGCCATCGGCTTGGGCATGGTCGTGTGGCGCCGGCAGGCCGTCATCAAGGCACTGGGCGCCCGCGCAGAGGCCGGCGTGGGCATGTCGGCACCGGTGGCCACCGACCGCAGCATGGCGCTGCGGGGTCGGCAGGGCACATCGCAGGGCGACCTTCCGCGGCCCGTCGGGT
>CANGAY010000066.1 GCA_947451735.1 Actinomycetota bacterium | reverse complement strand
CCGCAGGATCTGAACGACCTGGCGGCACTGCTCACCGGACTGGGCACCAAGTACAAGTAGGCCGCCCAGCACGTGATCATGGTCTCGTTCCGGGGTCCCGCAGTGCGGGACCCCGGCTCGTTTTGGCACATTCGGGTCTACGATCGAACACATGCGAGTATTCCTCGGCATCACCGGTGCAAGCGGCGCGGCGTACGGCGCGCGCGCACTCCGCGCACTCACCGCGGGCGGCCACCACGTGGGTCTCTGCGTGTCCGATGCCGGCTGTCAGGTGATCAGTCACGAACTGCTCGGCGAGGGGCCCCGCCCCACCTCGCGCACGCACGTCATCGACCGCCTCATCGAGTCGCACGCATCCGCACCGGGCGCCGTTGACGTGCTGGAGCCCGACGACATCGCGTGCTCATTCGCGTCGGGCTCATCGGGTGCCCGCGCCGCCCTGCTCATGCCCTGCTCCACTGCCACGCTGGGCAAGGTGGCGCACGGCACCGGCGACAACCTCATCCACCGCGTTGCGGAAGTGATGTTGAAGGAGCGGGGTCAGCTGGTGCTGGTGCCACGCGAGACGCCCCTGTCGCTCATCCAGTTGCGCAACATGACCGCGGTCACCGAGGCGGGCGGCATCATCCTGCCCGCCTCGCCGGGGCTCTACACGCTGCCGCAGTCGATCGAGGACCTCGTGGACTTCGTGGTGGGCAAGGCGCTCGACGTGCTTCGGATCGACCACGCGCTGTTCCCCCGCTGGGGCGAGGCGGGGCGGGTGCCGGCATGAGGCAGGCCTTTGACGTCATCGCCCCGCGGTACGACCTGGTGAGCAGCCTGATGACACTGGGCATGGGCGACCACTGGCGCCGCGCAGCGGCCGAAGCAGCTGACGTGTCGGCCTGCTCGAGCGTGCTCGATGCCTTCACGGGCACGGGTGACCTGGCCCTGATGCTGGCCGACCGCGTCGCCTCGGGGGGCGAGGTGATCGGGGTCGACTTCTCACCCGCCATGATCGACCGTGCCCGGCTCAAGGCCGCCGCCCGGGGACGACGGTGCCGCTTCGAGGTGGCCGACGTACTCGACCTGCCGTTCGAGGACGACCGGTTCGACGCCGTGACCGCCTCGGGTGGACTGCGGAGCCTCGACGACCCGTCGGCCGCGGTGCGCGAGATGGCACGCGTCGCACGCCCCGGCGGACGAATCGTGGTGCTCGAGATCAACCCGCCGCGACACCTGCGCGGCATCCACCACAGGGTGCTCGAGTTCGCCATGCCCGCTGTGGGCGGCCTGCTCGGAGGGGATCCCGCGGCATTCGGTGAGCTGGCCCGATCGGTGGGCAACATGCCCCCACCCGCCGAGGTGGCGGCCATGCTGAGTCACTGCGGAATCACCGACATCCACTGGCGCGAGTTCGCCGGGGGCATGGCCGTGCTGCACCGCGGGCGGGTGGCTGCCGCATGACCACCACCGCACGCACCGGCTTCATCGATGTGCTGCGTCCGTGGATGGCCCAGTGCGAGGAGGTGCTCGCCGTGGTCGCCGGCGGCCACGCCGCGCAGGTGAGCGGCCCGGCCGGCGACACCCTCACCGCGGGTGGCAAGCGCGTGCGGCCCATGCTCGTTTTCTGCGCGTCCGCGCGGCGGGAGGAGGACCGCGCCACGCTGGTCTCCGCCGCGGCTGCGGTGGAGCTGGTGCACATGGCCACGCTGGTGCACGACGACCTCATCGACGGCGCCACCACGCGGCGTGGCCGGCCCACGGTGGCCCGCGCACACGGCGCGGACGCCGCCATCCAGGTGGGCGACTTCCTGTTCGCGCGGGCATTCGCCGAGCTCACTCAGGCGGGCTCGCCTGCTGCCGTCTCCGCGCTGGCCGACGCCTCCCTCGACCTGGCGCTTGGTGAGATGGACCAGCAGCGTGCGGCCTTCGACCTCGCCCTGTCGGTCGATTCGTACCTGGCGCGCTGCCGCCGGAAGACCGGAGCCCTTTTCGCCGTCGCCTGTCGCCTGGGCGCGGTGTTCTCGGATGCCGGCGACGAGGCCGCCACGCGGCTCGCGGCATACGGCGAGCACGTCGGCGTGGCCTTCCAGATCTTTGACGACATCCTCGACATCGCCGGCCTGCCGTCCGAAACCGGCAAGCGCCTCGGAACCGACATCCTCAGCGGCACGGTCACGCTGCCCATCATCCTGGCCATCGCCGCCGAGCCGGCCATCGCCGCCGACATCGCCGCCGCGTCGCGGGGTGACCTGCCCCTCGAGCCGCTCTGCGACCGTCTCGCAGCGCACCCCGGCACGGCTGCGGCCCGCACGTGGGCCATCGAGGAAGTGGGGCGGGCGGTTGACGTGCTCGACGGGGACATCGGCGGTGCCGACGTTGATGCGCTCCGCACCATTGCCGCCGGCGTGGTGGACCGGTACGCATGACGCGCGACGAGATCATCGCCCTGCTGGACGCGCGCGATCCCCTCGCTGCCGCAGCACCCATCGGCGCGCCGCGGGAGATCACGTGGACGCGCGGCAGGCCCGACGACGTGGCCGAGGTGGTCCGCTACGGCGCGGGAACCTCGCACGCCGAGATCGCCGACCGGCTGCTGGCGCTCAGTGGTCGCGACGACCTGCGGGCGGTGCTGCTGGTGCCGGGCGACGACACCACCGACCGGCCCGGTTCATGGGGCGTGGAAGATCTGCTGGTGACCGCGGTCGCCCGCCGGGCGCTTCCCGAGGGCGTCACCATCCGCAACGACTGGACCGCCATCGGCGGCCCCGCCTGCCAGGCCGGCGCATCCTTCGGTGCCACCGAGTGGGTCATCCCCGCTGATGACGACAGCGATCCCGATCATCTGGCCGAGGCCATCGGCGCACGGGCGGTGATGCGATGAGCGATCTGCGCGTCGGGCGCATCAGCGCGCTCAACATGTACCCGATCTACCACCACCTCGAAGAAGCCACCCTGCCCGGTGTCACCTTCACCGACGGCCTCCCCGCGGCACTCAACGCAGCGGTACTCGACGGCGGGCTCGACGTGTCGGCCATGTCGAGCATCGCGTATGCACGCAATGCCGACCGTCTCCGCCTCATCCCCGTCGGGTGCATCGCCTGCAACGGGGCCGTTGACAGCATCCGGCTGCTCTCGGCCGTGCCGCTCGACCACATCACCCGTGTCGCGGTGACCCCGCACAGCGCGAGCAGCGTCGCGCTGCTGCGCATCCTGCTGGGCCCCGACGTGCCCTTCCGCGTGCTCGACGGTGACCCCTCCGGGTGCCTCGCGGGCGGCGAGGCCGTGTTGCTCATCGCCGACGAGGCCCTGGCGGCACACCGCGCCGGCATCGCCCCGTACTCGATCGACCTCAGTGAGCTCTGGCAGCAGCGCACCGGGCTGCCCATGGTGTTCGCCGTCTGGGCGGCCACCGAACACGCAGCGGAGACCCGGGGTGCCCAGATCGCGACGCTGGCCAATGCCATCGAGGATGCCCACGCGGCCTACATGGATGACCCCGGCACCGTTGCACGCGCGGCGGCCGAGCGCTTCCCGTTCCCGGTCGACTTCATCAGCGGCTACCTGTCGCGCCTGAACTACGCATTCGGCCCCGGCGAGCGGGAGGGGCTCGCGCGCTTCCTCGACCTCGCACGCACGGCCGGCGAACTCGACGACGTGCGTGCCCTGGAGCCGATGGCCGCATGAGCACCACGCTCACACGACACCTCGAGGTGATCGAGCGGCTGGACGCCGGCGAGCGGCTGGACGACGCCGGCGCGCTGGCCCTGCTGCAGAGCCGCGACGTGGTGGCCGTGTGTGCGGCCGCCAAGCGGGCACGCGACCGCGTGACGAACCCGGACGAAGTCACGTTCGTCATCGACCGCAACATCAACTACACCAACTTCTGCGTCACCGACTGCGATTTCTGCGCCTTCTACCGGCACCCGCGCGACCCGGGCGGGTACATCCTCCCCAAGCAGGTCATCTTCCGGAAGATCGAGGAGACGCTCGACCTGGGCGGCACCGCGCTGCTGCTGCAGGGGGGGCACCACCCCAACCTGCGCATGGAGTGGTACGAGGATCTCTTCAGCGACATCAAGCGTCGCTACCCCATCCACCTGCACGCGCTGTCGCCATCCGAGATCCTGCACATCGCCCACTACTCGAAGCTCACCGTTGACGAGGTGCTCGACCGCCTCATCGCCGCGGGGCTCGACTCGATCCCCGGCGGTGGCGCCGAGATCCTGGTCGACCCGGTGCGCGACGTCATCGCGCCGCGCAAGACCACCACCGCTGAGTGGCTCGGCGTGATGCGCGAGGCCCACCTGAAGGGCATCAGGAGCAGCGCCACCATGATGTTCGGCACCATCGACACGTTCGACGACCGCGTGGAGCACCTGCGCGTGCTGCGCGAGCTGCAGGACGAGACCGGCGGGTTCGTGGCGTTCGCATGCTGGTCGTACCAGTCGGGCGGTTGCTCGGCACGCGGTGACGACCACCTCGACACCACCGCCGCTGACTATCTGATGATGAACGCCGTGGCGCGCCTGTACCTCGACAACATCGACCACATGCAGAGCTCGTGGGTCACCCAGGGCCTGCGCATCGGCCAGCTGGCGCTCGAGGCCGGGTGCGACGATATGGGGTCGATCATGATCGAGGAGAACGTGGTGCGCGCCGCCGGCACGGCGTTCACGCTCGACACCCCGCGAATGGTCGAGAGCATCGAGGCCACCGGGCGACGCGCGGTGCAGCGCGACACCGCCTACCGCGTCGTGCGCCGGTTCTGACCGACCGCGTGCGACACCGTGCCCTCATCGCCGCCGTGGTCACCTGCGCCGCGGCACCCGGGTTGGCATCGGCGGCCGTGGTGCCCGTCACGCCCGGGTCGATGACCAGCGGCACGCAGGTGGTGGGGACGATGCAGAACCTCCCGGGCATCATGGGCACCACCTACAGCGCGGGCCCCAACATGTTCCCCACGGTCAGCGCGTACTACGGGTCGGGTCGGGCCTCCGCCGACCAGGCCGACGTGGCCGCTGCCGCCCGCCGGTGGGTGAACACCTGGATCGGCGATCACTGCGCGGGCAGTTCCGTCGCGGCGGTGCGTCGCTGCCGCCCGGCCGTGGTGTTCGACATCGACGACACGCTGCTCAACACGTTCTCGTACGCCGCTGCGCAGGACCCCGTCCTCAGCTTCCACCCGGCCACGTGGGATGCCTACGTGGCCGCCTGCGGCTACGCCCCCATCGTCCCCACCATCACCCTGCTGAACGACCTGATGGCGCGAGGCGTGTACGTGGCCATCGTCAGCGGCGGATCGGCCGCCAACGCGCCCGCCTTCATCGCGTGCCTCACGACCAACGGCGTCAAGGGCTGGAGCAGCATCACCTTCAAGGACGCCGCTGCGGCGGGCATCACGGCCGGCCGCTGGAAGGCCTCGCAGCGCGCGGCCATCCGCGCACGGGGGTGGAAGATCGTCGCGGCGATCGGCGATCAGGTGAGCGACATGTCGTACGGCAGCGCGATGCGGGGCTTCCTGCTGCCGAACACCATGACCTACCTGGCCTGACGCACTCTCAGGCGGTGGGAAGCCCCGCCTGCGACCAGGCCATGATGCCGCCCTCGAGGTTGACGAGGCCGGTGAAGCCCTCCTCGTCCTCGAGGTGCTGGCACACCCGCTCTGAGCGGCCACCGCTGT
>CANGAY010000065.1 GCA_947451735.1 Actinomycetota bacterium | reverse complement strand
TCGGGCGGGGCGCTTGGCAAGGGGCCGTCGGGCGCCACCCAGACCATCAACGACTTCCTCCCCGAGCACCACACCGACTTCATCTTCGCCGTGGTGGCCGAGATGTTCGGCTTCATGGGCGGCGGTCTGCTCATCGCGGCCTACTTCGTGCTGGTGTGGCGCGCCATCGTGATCATGCGATTGGCGCCCACCGAACTGGAGCGCCTGGTGGCCGCGGGTATCGCCGCGATGATGGCGTTCGAGGTGTTCGTTAACATCGGGATGAACGTGGGCATCATGCCGATCACAGGTATCCCGCTGCCATTCATGTCGTATGGCGGGAGCCACACACTGACCAACCTGGTCGCCGTGGGCGTCCTTCTTCGCATCGGCATGCGCGGACGCGCCGCGCAGGCCGGGGCCGCGTAGCCGTGGGGGCACTCACCACGCTGGCAAAGCGGGTCAACCGCCTGGCCAAGGACACCCGCGAGGAGCATGAGCAGGCGCTCGATGGCGGTGTGATGGCCATCATGCCGGGCAATGCGCCGCTTGCCGACCGCCTGTCGGGGGCCCTCGGGGTGCCGGTGGCCGATCGCGCATCGGCCGACCTGCTGCTGGTGCCGCTCGGCATGGACGACGACGCCCGCGCAGTTGCGCTGGAGGTGGCCGCCAGGTCGCGCCAGGGGCAGCGGTCGCTGGTGGTGGTCATCTGCGCCGATCACGACCGGGCCCGCCGGGAGCGCGAACTCCTGGCCAATCCCGACGTGACCATCGGCGACCTCATGTTCGCCTCGGACGTCGAGTCTGATGCCTCGATCGCACGCATTCACGCGGGAATCATCCGCGCGCTGGGGCACGGAATGGTGCCCGCCGCACGCCGGTACCCCGCACTTCGGGACCCCGTCCGCCGCCATCTGGTGGACGTCGCAGCACGCGAGTCGGCAATCGCCGGCGCGCTCAACTGGTTTTCGGGAAGCGCTGCCGCCCAGCACGCCATGGTGGTGCGCCTGGGTTCGGCGGAGGGCCAGGGGCTCAACGCCAAGCGCATTCCCGAGGTGGCCATCGCCACCGCAACCGGACTCGCCGTGGCCTACGTGGCCCGCGGCGCGTCACGTATCGTGCCCGCACCGCGTTGGATGGTGCGGGGAGCAGTCGCATGGGCGTCAACCGTCGCACTCGCCACCGCCGCTGAGCGCATCTCGCGCCAGATGGGCGACGTGGAGAACATCGACGTGAAGGACGCTGCAAAGACGTTCATCCGCGCCAAATTGCGGCGCAAGGGGAAGAGCTGATCAAGCAGATCCTGGTGTCAATCGACCGCGCCGAGACGCGCGTGGCCATCCTCGAAGATGGTCGCGTTGCCGAGGTGCAGATCGAACGCCGTGGCAAGGGCTCCGTGGTGGGCCACATCTGGAAGGGACGCGTGGAGAGCGTGCTCGCCGGCATGGAGGCCTCGTTCATCGAGGTCGGCATCGGCAAGAACGGCTTCCTGCACGTCGATGATGTCGTTGCCCAGGGCGTTCCCAAGAAGAAGCGGCTCATCGCCGATCTCCTCAAGAAGGGCGATGAGGTGATCGTGCAGGCCGTGAAGGACCCGATGGGCACCAAGGGTGCCCGTCTCACCATGCAGCTGTCGCTTGCCGGCCGCTTCCTGGTGTACGTGCCCTTCGGTGACGGCATCGGAATCTCGAAGCGCCTCGACGACGACGAGCGCCATCGCCTGCGCGACATCTGCAAGCGCCTGCCCAAGGACGGCGGGGGCATCATCGTGCGCACCGCCGCGGCCGGCGCATCGGCCACCGAGCTGGCACGCGACCTGGCGTCGCTCAACCTCCTGTGGAAGGCCATCCGCGAGCGTTCCGACAAGGTCGACACGCCGTCGTTGCTCTACAGCGAGGCCGACTCTTCGCTCAAGGTCATCCGCGACATCCTCAACGACACCGTTGACGAGGTGCTGGTGGACGACCCGCGTCAGCACGAGCGCATCGTGGGATTCCTGCGCCGCACCTCGCCCGAGCTGGCCGAGCGCGTGAAGGTGTGGGACGGCGATGGGCAGCTGCTCAAGCACTTCGGCGTGGAAGACGCCATCAGGTCGACGCTCAGCCGCCGCGCGCCGTTGCCATCGGGTGGCTCGCTTGTGATCGACGACACCGAGGCCATGACGGTCATCGACGTGAACTCGGGCAAGAACGTGGGCCGCGGCAACACGCAGCTCGAAGACACCATCACCCGCACCAACCTCGAGGCGGCAGCCGAGGTGGTGCGCCAGCTGCGCCTTCGCGACATCGGCGGCATCATCGTCATCGACTTCATCGACATGGATGACGCGAAGAACCGCCGGGCCGTCACCAAGGCCCTCAACGAAGCCCTGGCCAAGGACCGCACCCGCACCTTCGTGGTGGAGATCTCGCCGCTCGGCCTGGTGCAGATGACGCGTCAGAACATCAGCGACGGCGCCCGCGAGATCATGACCCAGGCATGCCCCACCTGTGGTGGTCAGGGCTTTGTGGTGAGCGCGGAGACCCACGCCATCGACGCCGAGCGTCAGATCCGTCTGGCACTCGCCGGCACCACCGAGTCGCCCGTCGCGGTCGCCGTGCATCCCGAGGTGCTCGGGTTCCTCACGGCCGACGACAACGCCGTGCTGTCAGACATCGAGCAGGACCTGGGCATCACCATCACGCTCGAGTCGGATGGCTCGCTTGCCCCGGGCAGCGCACGCATCGGCGGCGGGGCCGCCGGCACCGGCAGCGGCAGGTCGCGCAGCCGGTCGTCGCGCTCGCGCGCGAAGGCGCCGAGCGCCTAGTTCGACGGAGTGCTGCCCGGCTGCATTGCGCCGAGCAGCACTCCGAGCACCGGGTTCGCCGTCACCCCGCTCACGCCGGGTGCGGTGACCTGCGTCTGGATGGGCGTGACCACGGGTACGGCGCGCCCGTCGGCCACCGCCCGGGCGTCCACCTGCGCCCATGCGGCGTCCCGCCCGCTGCCGAGGGCTGCGTTGCCGGCGGTACGCGCCGCGGTCTTCAACCGCGTATCGCCGGTGATGGCGGGGAAGGGCGGGTTGGCCGGCGTGCCGGGCGCGCTGGAACCCAGCAGCTGGGCGTAGGCGTCCGATCCATCGGGCGTGGTCTGGGTCCAGAGCGCCGTGGCGATGGCCGCGTGCGGTGCCGACCTGCCGAGCCCCGAGTTGCGGGGGAGCGTCCGCACCACGGGGGAGAGGCCCGCCCGGGTGAGCGCGTTGCGCACCTGCGGTGCGATTGCCCGCTCCACCGCGGTGGATCCGGTCCAGAGGGTCACGCGCTGGCCCGTGGCGCCCGCGGCGGCCACCAGCGACCGGGCGGCTGACGCGTTCGGTGATGTGGTCACCGCACGGCTGCCGGGCGTGCCCGGCGGGATCATGCGCGCTGTGGGCCGCGCGCCGGTGGGCACTGCACGGGCTGCCGCGGTGCGGTCGATGGCCAGGCCAACCGCCCGGCGCACACCGGCACTGGTGAACGGCGCCTGCGTGGCATCAATGGCCACATACGCCGTGGCCGACTGGCTCACCACGTTGGCCGTGGCGCCCTTGGCGTAGCCGCCGGCCTGCGTGGCCGAGGGCGGCACGGGAGTGGTGGAGTAGTCGGCGTCGCCGGCCGCCACGCGGGCCGCGGCGTCGCGGGCCGAGCGCCCGATGGCGATGGTGATGCGCGACGCCTTGCCCTGCGGCAGCCCGTCGCGCGCGGTGAACGCGCTGTTGGGAGTGAGCGTCACGCTCGTACCCGGGCTGAAGCCCGTCACCACGTACGCACCGATGCCCGGCGGCAGGGCAACCGTCTGGTCCACGGGCTTGGTGCCCTTGGGCAGCACCGAGGCAAACGGCAGGGCCAGCGCCTCTGCCAGTGCCGGGTCGCGCCGGGTGAGTGACAGCACCACGGTGCGCGCCGTGTCGTCGGCCTTCGCGCCGCTCAGCACGCGGGAGCGGTGGGCGATGACGTCGCCGGCCCCGGTGATCGACCGGTAGAGGTCGGCCCCCCGCGAGTCGAGCCACAGCATGCGCTCGAGGCTGGCCTTCACGTCGCTTGCCGTGGCGGGGCGCGACACGGGCGGGGCGAACCGCACGTCGTCCCGCAGGGTGAAGGTGAGGGTGCGTCCATCGCGCGATGTTGTGGGCAGCGCCTCGGCCAGATCGGGCACCAGGGCGGCGCCCGACGTGCCCGAATCGCGCCGGAACGCCAGCAGGCCGCCCTGCGTGGCGGCCATGATCTGCCACGACAGCGGGTCGTAGGCCAGCGCCGGATCGAGGAAATCGGGGTTGGCGCGGGCCTCCACGCGCAGTTCGCCGGATGCGCCAAGGGCACTCGCGGCCACCGAAAACGTGGCCAGAGCGGCGAGAACAGCGGAGATTGCGGCGCGCTGGTGCGTGATTTCCCCTTTGATGTGGCACATCGCGTGTGGAGTGACTACCATGCGCGATCGCGCCCGGAGTCGGGCGTTCCGTTCGTTACGTGGAGAATCCTGTGGCTGAGTATGCCGTGATCGCCCTCGGGGGCAAGCAGTACAGGGTGCGCGAGGGTGAGCGCATCGTCGTCGACCGCATCGCCGCGGAGCCGGGTGAGTCCATCTCGCCCAAGGTCATCGCGACGGGTGGCGCCGACGGCATCACCGATGGCGGCAACGTCACCGCTGAGATCGAGGAGCACGTGCTCGGTCCGAAGATCACCGTCTTCACCTACCGGGCGAAGAAGGACAGCAAGCGCAAGATGGGTCACCGCTCGCGCCTCTCGCGCGTGCGCATCACCGGGATCGGGGTCTAGGAATGGCTCATAAGAAGGGTGGCGGCTCCAGCCGCAACGGTCGTGATTCGAACTCCAAGCGCCTCGGCGTGAAGGTGTTCGCTGGCCAGGTCGTTCCCGCCGGTTCGATCATCGTCCGCCAGCGCGGCACGGTGTTCAAGCCCGCCAACGGCACCGGCATCGGCCGTGACCACACCATCTTCGCCACCGTCTCCGGTCGCGTGGAGTTCACCAACGGCAACAAGGGCCGTCGCGTGTTCGTCCACCCCGAGGAGATCCCGGCGGGCTGAGCCGGGGTGGGGCCCAGAGCCCCGCGCCATGTCATTCACCGACCGGGCCCAAATCCACGTCCAGGCGGGGCGCGGGGGGCACGGATGCCTCTCGTTCCGTCGTGAGGCCCACTCGCCCAAGGGTGGCCCCGATGGGGGTAACGGCGGGCGCGGTGGCGACGTCGTCCTGGTCGCAGACGATCAGGTGGTTGACCTCAGTTGGTTCCGTCATGCCGTGCACCACAAGGCGCGGCCGGGTGGCGATGGTGAGGGACGCAACCGTCACGGGAAGAACGGCGACGCGCTCGAGATCCACGTGCCGCCGGGCACGCGGGTGCTGCGCGACGATGAGGTGATCGGCGAGGTGGCCCAGGCGGGCGACACCCTGCAGGTTGCCCGCGGCGGGGGCGGGGGAGTGGGCAATCGCGCATTCCGGTCGTCAACCCACCGCGCCCCGCGCGTCACCATCCCGGGCGAGGACGGCGAGGGCACGTGGCTGGTGCTCGAGATGCGCCTGCCGGTTGACGTGGCCATCGTGGGCCTGCCCAACAGCGGCACGACGGCACTGCTGAACGCCCTCACGGGTGCGAGCGCCACCGTGGCCCCGTACCCGTTCACCACCAAGGAGCCGGCGTTCGGCCCGCTGGAGGACGAGTTCGGCG
>CANGAY010000064.1 GCA_947451735.1 Actinomycetota bacterium | reverse complement strand
GGGGCCCGGCAGGGTGACGCCCACCACGTGCGCCCCCGCGGCGTGCGCGCCGCGTGAGACGGCCGCCATGGCGCCGTCGTGGCCGCCGGTTGCCACCACCCACCCCGCCTCGCCGAGCAGCCGCCCGAGGCGCTCGGCCGCGATGGCGTCGGGGTGGTCCGGGCCGATTCGCGAACTGCCGAACACCGCCACCACGCGGCTCATGCGGGCACCCCGGCATCTGACAGCAGCTCGATGAGGCGGCGCGTGTCGGGCTGCGCGCCGAGCCGGTCGACATTGCGCACCAGCATCTGCACCGATGGCGAGTCGGGGCCCTTGCGATCGACCATCAGGCGAAGACGCGTGACCGGCGTGATGGGCTCACCATCGGGGCCGCTCAGCAGGTCCGACACGTCAAGCAGGTTGAGCAGACCCCGGTCGGGCCCCGTGGGCACGGGGAACTCGGCGGTGACGTCGGGCAGCCCCAGCAGCTCCGCCCGCGCCGCGGCGCCCGAGTGATGCGCCACCAGACGGGCCAGCGGCTCGTGCCCCGCGCGCCGCAGCACGCGGGCGCCCTCCACCGGGTGGTACCCCGACGACACGGCGTATCCGATGTCGTGCAGCCATGCCGCCGCGAGCAGCATGCGGCGCTCATCGGCGGGCAGGCGCACCAGCTGCGCCGCGCGGGCTGCCCGCTGCGCCACCCCGCGCGAGTGCTCGTACCGGGCCGGCGACGACAGCGCCATGCACACGTCGTGCGCGCACTTCGGGTCGTCCGCCTGCCGCCACAACGCCGTGCTCACGCCCACAGGCGAATGGCCTCGTCCACCACCTCGTGCCCCTCGAGGTCGGCGCGGGTGCGCTCCTCCTCGGCCACCTCGGGCTCGGGATCGTCCATCAGGCGGGCGGTCAGGTCGTCGCGATCGGTGAGGTCACGCGCCAGCGCCAGCCACTCGGGCGGGAGGTCATCGGGCAGCGCGGCACCGGTCATCTCGGCGAACAGCAGGGCCCACGCGCGCGGCAGCACGTCAACGTTGTAGCCGCCGCCGCCGAGCGCGATCCATCGCCCATCGGTCACCTCGTCGGCCATGTCGTGCAGCACGCGCCAGAGGCGCGGGAACGTGGCCATGCGCACCTGCAGGTGCGCGAGCGGGTCCTGGTGGTGCGGGTCGACGCCATCCTGCGTGACGATGATGTCGGGGGCGAAGTCGCGCACCATCGGCACGATGACGTCCTCGATGGCACGCATGTACGGACCGTCGCCGGCGAAGGCCGGCAGCGGGATGTTCACCGATGTGCACACGCCCTTCCCCACCCCGCGCTCATCCAGCGCGCCGGTTCCCGGGAACAGGTAGCGCCCGCTCTCGTGCACCGAACACGTGAGCACCCGCGGGTCGTCGTAGAAGATGAACTGCGTGCCGTCACCGTGGTGCACGTCCACGTCCACGTAGGCAACGCGCTCGGCGCCGGCGTCGAGCAGCGCCTGAATGGCCACCGCCGCGTCGTTGTAGATGCAGAAGCCGTTGGCCTTGTTGGCAAACGCATGATGCAGGCCACCGGCGGCCGAGAACACGCGCGTGGCGCGCCCCTCCCACACCTCCATGGCCGCCGTCACCGACGCCCCGCACACCGCAACCGCGGCCTCGTGCATGCCGGCGAAGGCCGGGGTGTCGCCACCCGCGGCCAGACCCCACATGCCCGCCTCGAATGCGTGCGCCAGCGCGGGCTGGGCGCTGTAGCGGCGCACCTGCGCCATGTACGCGGGGGTGTGCACGCGGGCGATGAGTTCCTCGTCGCCCGGGCCCGGCTCCAGCACCCTCACGTCAGGACGGTCGAGCATGCCGTACATGCGGATGAGGTCGATGGCCAACTCGCGGTTGACGGGCGCGAGCGGGTGGTCGGTACCCAGGTCGTACCCGGCGAGGCCCTGTCGATCGACGAATGCGGTGGTGCCCATCACTGCCAAGCGTAGCCCGGGTGGCCTAGAACTCCTGCTCAGTCGGCCGCATGATGATCTCGTTGATCGCCACGTGCGCGGGCTGGTCGAGCGCGTAGAGGACGGCACGGGCCACGTCGTCGGGCAGCAGCGGCGCCCCACCTGGCGGGTCGTCGTAGAAGGCGGTGTCCACGATGCCCGGGCCGATGAGCGTCACGCGGATTCCCGTGCCGTGCAGGTCCTTCCGCGCCGCCTCGGCCATTGCCGTGACCGCCCACTTGGTGCACGAGTACAGCGAACCCGTGCCCACCTGGCGACCCGAGACCGACCCCATGAGCATCACGTGCCCCCGGGCGTCGGTGAGCGCGGGGATGCAGGCGCGCAGGGTGAGCGCGGCGCCGTACACGTTGGTGAGTACCATCGACTTCCAGAACTCGGGCGACTCGTTGAGGAACCCGCGCTTCGCCCCGAACCCGGCGTTCGCGAGCACCGCGTCAAGATGCCCGAATGCGTCGAGCGCTGCCGCGGGAATGCGCTGCACGTCATCCCATTCAGTGACGTCGGCGGTCACCGCAATGGCCCGGTCGGGGCCGCCGAGTTCGGCCGCCAGGGCATCGAGCAGCGCGGTGCGGCGGGCCGCCAGCACCACGCGCCAGCCATCGGCCACGGCCGCGCGCGCCACGGCCGCGCCGATTCCATCGGACGCGCCCGTGATGGCAAGCACCCGTCCGTCGCCGGCTATCGCGTCACCGTCAGCGTGTAGGCGGTGCGCCCGGACACACCCTGCACGTCGACGTACCAGCGGCCCGTCGAGGTGGCCACGTATCCCAGTTTCGGGGATTCCACCGGCCGGCGCAGCCATGCAGCCGGGGAACTGGCCCCGCCGCTGATGGAGCGCGTGCCGGGTGCCCAGAGCGCCAGGCGGAGGCGTGCAGACGACGTGCCACGCACGCGGATGCGCACCGTCTGCCCCTTGCGCAACTGCACGGGATAGACGTCACGCGGATCGTTGGCGTCGTCGATGGCCGCCGTCACGCTCGTGCTGCCACCACTCGCGTTGATGGCCGACTCGGACTTGACCTCCGACACATCGTCGTTGACCTCCGTGGGGTCGTCCGGTGGCAGCGGCAGGGTCACCGCCGCGCGGGCGTTCACGAATCCGTCGCCGTACGAGAGGTCGCGCCCGGGGGGGCCACCGTCGGTGGCCGTGTTCATGATCTGGCGCATCACCTGATACGGCGTGGCGCCGGGGTGGGCGGCGAAGACGAGCGCCGCGAGGCCCGTGACATACGGTGCTGCCATGGACGTACCGGTCTTCACCGCGTAGCCGGGGGCAATCGCGCCCTCGGTGATACGACGCGGCACCGACGAGAGGATGTCCACCCCCGGCGCCACCACATCAACCGATGCGTTGCGGTCACTGAACATGGCGAGCCCCGTGAGCGTGGGGCAGTCGGGGTCGGGCGTACCCGTGCACTGCGCGGCCACGCCCAGGACGTGCGCATACCCCGCCGGGTAGTTCATCTCGCTGTAACTCTGGCCATCGTTGCCGACCGACGCCACCACCAGCGCACCGCTGCGGAACGCCCAGTCGATGACGGCCTGGAACGCCCGCGCCGATCCGGCTCCGCCGGCGGAGATGTTGATGACCTTCGCCCCGTTTCGCACGGCCCACCGGATTCCACGCATCATCGTGGCGTCGGTGGAGTACCCGTCGCGGTCGGCGATCTGCACCGGGATGACCTCGGCCACCCCGGCGGCGCCCGGGGCCACGCCCACCACGCCCACGCCGTTGGCCGGCGCAGCGGCGATGCCCGCCACGTGGGTGCCGTGACCGGTGCGGCCCCAGTCGTCGGCGGCCTCCTGCCCTGTCCACGCGCTGAACGGCCGCACCAGCGGCGAATTGGGCCCGCTCCACTCCTCGTGCGATGCGTCAACCCCGCCGTCGAGGATGGCGATGCGCGGGCGCGGGCCCACGCTCGCGAGGTCGGGGGCCCACGTGCTGATGGAGCCGAGCAGATCGGCCTGATGGTCGGGGGTGAAGTAGGTATCGGTGGGTGCGGCCACAGGGAGGAGCGGCTGAGGTGCCACCGGCGCTGCGGGTGTGATGTCGTCGGCCCGGCGCACCAGCGACCACTCGGCACCGGTGACACCGGCGATGGCAAGCGCACGGTCGCGCAGCGCGGAATCCGGTCGTGCGGCCACGGCCCACACGCCAGCCTCGGGCACCAGCGGCGTCACCGTGCCCAGCGCATCGAGTTGCGCGTGCGCCGCGTCGTCGGTCTGGGGCGCACCGAAGGTGACCACCAGCGACGCGGTGCCGGCGGCGGTGGTGGCCAGATGCGGCGGGGCCGATGCCGCCAGCCCCGCGGCCGGCACCGCGAGCCCGGCTGCGGCTGCCAGCAGCACCAGCCCGCGGCGCAAGGAACTACCCCGCGTCATAGCGATTTGTGATGGGCATGCGGCGGTCGCGGCCGAATGCCCGGGGCGTGGTCTTGACCCCGGGAGGGCCCTGACGCCGCTTGTACTCGGCGCGGTCAACCATGCCCACGATGCGCGTGACCACGTCGGCCGGGAACCCGCGCTCGATGAGCGCTGCGGGCGGAAGGTCCTCCTCGACGTACGCCTCAAGGATGGGATCAAGCACCTCGTATTCGGGAAGGGAGTCCGAGTCGCGCTGATCGGGGCGCAGTTCGGCGGTGGGCGGTCGGTCAATGGTGGCCTGCGGGATGACCTCCCCGCCCGCTTCGAGGTTCCGCCACGACGACAGGCGGTACACCCAGGTCTTCGACACGTCGCGCAGCGGGGCGAACCCACCGGCCATGTCGCCGTAGATCGTGGAGTACCCCACAGACATCTCGCTCTTGTTGCCGGTGGCCAGCACCATGTCGCCGTGCTTGTTGCTCATCGCCATGAGCAGGGTGCCGCGCACGCGCGCCTGCAGGTTCTCCTCGGCCACGTCGCGGTCGCGACCCTCGAACACGTCGGCCAGTTGCGCCTCGAAGGCGTCCACCACGGGGGCGATCTCGATCACATCCATGCGCATGCCGAGCGCGTCGGCCAGGGCCTGCGCATCATCGGTGCTGCGCGACTCGGTGAACACCGACGGCATGGCGACCCCGCGCACGCGGTCGGCGCCCAGCGCGTCAACGGCGATGGCGGCGGTGAGCGCGGAGTCGATGCCGCCCGAGAGCCCGATGATCACGCCCGGGAACCCGTTCTTGCCCACGTAGTCGCGCACGCCCTGAACCAGCGCGCCCCACAGTTCCTGCTCCGGACCGGCCACCGGGGCAACCGGTGAGGGCGGGCCCGACCGGGTGGGCAGCGTGGCGTCGATGATCACCGGGTCGGCATCGTCCAGCGGCTCCAGGCGCCTGAGCAGGGGCTCCCGCAGTCGGCGCCCGGCAGCCAGATCGAGCTCGAGGTCAGCCATGAGCAGGTGTTGGTCGAACACCGGAGCGCGCGCGATGACCTCGCCACCGGCGTCAATGACCGCCGAGCGGCCGTCGAACACCAGCTCGTCCTGCCCGCCAACCTGATTGCAGTAGGCCAGGGCGGCTGCGCTGTCGCTGGCACGGGTCTGCAGCATGCGCTCCCGCGCATCGCCCTTCGCCTGATGGAAGGGCGACGACGAGATGCAGGCAATCACGTCAAGGCGGGCGCGGGCCAGTTCCGCCGCCACCGGCGCCGGGTACCAGATGTCCTCGCAGATGACGATGCCCACGCGGGCGCCCTGGATGTCGAGGATGATCGGGCCATCGCCGGCGCGGAAGTAGCGTGCCTCGTCGAACACCCCG
>CANGAY010000063.1 GCA_947451735.1 Actinomycetota bacterium | reverse complement strand
GCTGCTGCCCGTGGTGGCCCGCGGCCTCTGGCTGCGGCTCGCAGGTGCCGTGGGTGCCGTGCTGGCCATCGGGTTCATCCTGGTGAGCGGGTCGAAGTCGAACCTCATCGCCGTGGGCATCATCCTGCTGGGCATGCTGGTGGTGCTGGGCACCGACCGGTCCATGCGCAGGGCCTTCGTCGCCAGCCTCGTCGTAGTGGCCGCCGCACTCGCCCTCATCATCCCGTCCCTCTTCGGCGCGGGCATCGTGCCCGTTCCCGAGCAGGCCGTGGCCAAACTCAACTTCGGCACGCTGTCCGACCAGGTGGCCTCAGGTCAGGGCTCGGGCGCGGTGCGCAGCACGCTGCTGGGCAAGGGGCTCGACCTGGCCGTGCAGAGCAACGGCGTGGGCGTGGGGGCCGGCAATGCCGAGAACGCCGTGCGCTCTGAGGCCGGCTACGAGGGGGTGGCCAACCTGCACAACTGGACCCTCGAGGTGCTGGTCGACACGGGGCTGGTGGGGCTGGTGCTCTACATCGCCCTGTACCTCGCCATGCTCGTGGGCAACTTCCGCGCAGCACGCACCGCGCGCGACCCGTTGCTGCGATACCTGGGCCTGGGTGGCATGCTCGCCCTGCTGGGCTTCATCACCGGCAGTCTGGCCATCTCCACGTCCATCGCGTTCGCGCCCATGTGGATCACCTTCGGCCTCTGCCTCACCACAATCGTCCTCGCCCGGCGCACCGGGCCCGACGGGAGGATCCCCTGAGCGAGTCACCCGGCCTGCGCATCCTCATGCTGAGCCACATGTACCCGAGCCCGGTCAACCCCACGGGCGGCGTGTTCGTGCACGAGCAGGTGAAGGCCCTGCGCGACCGCGGGCACGACGTGCGCGTGGTGTCGCCGAAGGGGTGGGTGCCACCCGGCCTCAACCGGTGGGCCTCCTACCGCGACGTGAAGCCGCGCGACGAGGTGGAGGGCGTGCAGGTGTACTACCCGCGCAAGCTCACACTGCCGGGCGCGCGCCTCGGCAGCCGCAACTCCGACGCCTTCCTGCTGGGCATCCGCAAGACCGTGCGCGAGATCAACCGCGAGTGGCCCATTGACGTGATCCACGCGCACATGGTGGTGCCCGATGGATGGGCCGCAGCCCGCGTGGGCCACGAGATCGGCGTGCCGGCAGTGGGCACCGCCCACCGCGCAGACGTGCTGGATGTGCCGGCCAAGGGCGCGGCGTCGCGCATGCGGGTGGCCGAGGCCATCGAGGAACTCGACGCGGTGGTCACCGTGAGCCGCGCCATCGGCGAGGCGGCCGATGCCATCGCCCGGCCCCGTCGCCCCATCACGGTGGTGCCGAACGGCGCCGACGCCAAGGTGTTCCTGCCCCGCGACGCGCGCGAGGCGCGTCAGCGCCTGGGTATGGACCCCGACGAGCCCACCATCTCGTATGTGGGCAAGCTGGTGCCGCGCAAGGGCGTTGACGACCTCATTGAGGCCATGGGCATGCTGGCCCGCCGGCCGCAGGGCGCCCCGGCCCTGGTGCTGGCCGGAATCGGCGAGATGCGCGAGCCGCTGGAGGCCCGCGCCCGCGAACTGGGCATCGCCGATCGCCTCACCTGGCTCGGCAAGGTGCCGCACGACGATGTGGGCTGGGTGATGTCGGCGGGCGACGTGTTCGTGCTGCCGTCCCTTTCCGAGGGCCTGCCCACCGTGGTGTGCGAGGCCATGGCCTGCGGCCTGCCCGTGGTGGCCACCGCCGTGGACGGCACGCCCGAGATCGTGGACGACCCGGCCACCGGCCTGCTGGTGCAGCCGAAGGACCCGGAGGGGCTGGCGGCCGCGCTGGGCCGCGTGATGGACGACCCCGACATGCGGGCGGCCATGGGCGCGGAGGCGCTCAGGCGCAGCGAGGCCGACTACACGTGGGCGGCCAACGCGGCGCGCATGGAGGACGTGTACCAGCGGGTGATCACCGGGTGAGCACCGTCACCGACGGCGTGGGCGTGGTGCTGCAGGCATCGGGCCCCAACTCGCTGGGCATCATCCGCTCGCTCGCCGCGCGTGACATCCCGGTGATCGCCACCGACCGCGACCCGCGGGCGCTCGGCATGCTGTCGCGGCACGCGCGCGCCCATGTGATGCGCGACCCGGTGGACGACCCCGAGGGGTTCATCGCCGACCTGGAGGCACTCGGCCGCACGCTGCCGGCACCCGGTGTGCTTTTCCCCACGCACGACGAGGCCATCGAGGTCATCGGCCCGCACGAGGCCCGGCTCAGCGAGTGGTTCCGCATGCCGTGGAGCCGGTGGGCCGATCTGCAGCCGTACATCGACAAGGCGGGGCAGCACGCAGCGGCGCACCGCATCGGGTTTCCCGTGCCGCTCACCGTGGAGCCCGCCGACGAGTCCGACGTTCGGGCGGCAATCCCCGACATGCGTTTCCCGGTCGTGCTCAAGCCGCGCGTCGACCCGGCGGGCTTCAAGCGCGCGTTCGGCCGTCAGGTGCTGCAGGCCGCCGACGGCGAGGAACTGCTGGCGCAGTGGGACCGGGCGACCCGGCACCTGCCGCAGATCTCGGAGGTCATCCCCGGTGGCGACGACTGCCTGTGGACGCTCGGCAGCTACCGCGACATCAACGGCACCCCGCTGGCGTCGTTCACCGGCCGCAAGCTGCTGCAGTGGCCCACGGGCTTCGGCACCGCGCGCGCGGCCGAGGCGTGGTGGGATCCGGGGTTCGCGGCCCGCGGGCACGCGCTGCTCGACGAGATGGGCTTTCACGGCATCTCGCAGGTGGAGGTGAAGCGCGACCCGCGCGACGGCCGCGACTACCTCATCGAGGTGAACCCCCGCTCGTGGCTGTGGATCTCGCTGGCCACCGAGGTGGGCGTCAATCTGCCCGAGGCCGCGTTCCTCGATGCCATCGGCCGACCGGTCACCTGGCCCGAGGGGCATCGCAGCGATGTGCGCTGGGTGCTGTCGGCCAAGCACCTGGCGGCCAGCGCCGGCGAGGTGCGCCGCGGGCGCCTGGGGCGCAAGACGGCCATGCACACCATGAAGCCGCCCTTCATTGATGGCGTGTGGTCGGTCACCGACCCGAAGCCGGGCCTCGACCAGATGCGCCGCCTCGTCACGCGGAGGGTGAAGTGAACGACGTGCTGCGCATCCGCATCGAGCATGGTCGTGCGCCGTTCGTGCCACGCGCGCGCTGGGTGCTCGAGACGCTCACCGAGGGGCTCGGGCTGGTTCCCGAGTTCACCGATGGGCCCGCCGACGTCGTGTACTCCGCCGTCGCGCCCGACGAGGGCGTGTGGATCCCCATGCAGGACGACGCCCAGGCCTTCTTCGAGGGGCAGGACGCCTTCCCCGGCACGGCCGTGCACGCGACCGGCAACCTCACGCTGCTCTTCCCGCCCGCCGACCCCGCGGCAGCCATTCCGGGCGACATCGTGGCGAGCGCCTTCTACCTGCTGGCCCGCTGGGACGAATACCGCGTGGGCGACCGCGACCGCTTCGGCCGCCTGCCCTTCGCCCGCAGCGCATTCGCCAACATCGAGGGCCTCGACATCGAAGAGCCCGCGGTGGAGGGGTACCTGGCGGCGCTGCGCGCGGCGCTCGGCCTGCCCGCCCCCACCGACTGGACCGTGTACCTCACGCACGACATCGACCGCATCAGGCGGCACACGCCCAGGGGCGTCGCGAGGTCGATCAAGCGGCGCGGACCGAAGGCACTCACCGATCTGGCCCACCACGACCCGTGGGACAACATCACCGACCTGCTCGAGACCACCTGGCGTCGCGGGCTGCGCTCGACCGTCTTCCTCATCGGGCGCAACCGCCACAAGCTCGACGGCACCCCGCGGCGCACCTACGAGCGCGAGCGGCGCAATCTCGCCGCCGCCGTACACGCGATGGGGGGCGAGGTGGCGCTGCACGGGGCCTTCGCGTCGTCGGAGAGCGAGCAGGCGCTGCAGCAGGAGGTGGCGGTGCTGCGGTCGGAGGCCGGCGATGTGCGCGGCATCCGCTTCCACTACCTGCGTTTCAGGTACCACGACACCCCGTTGCGGGTGGAGCGCGCCGGCCTGCGGTACGACGCCAGCCTGGGATTCAGCGAGCGCCCCGGGTTCGCCGCCGGCTACGCCCGCCCGTTCCGCCCGTGGATCGTGGGCGAGGAGCGCGCGGCCGACATCGAACTGGTGCCGCTGGCGGTGATGGACACCACCATGCACTCGCACCTCAATCTCTCAGCCGACGAGGCACGCGAGAAGGCGCTGGCGGTGCTCGACCGCGTGCGCGTCGCAGGGGGCCGCGTGGCCCTCCTGTGGCACAACACCTACCTCGCCGAGGAGCGGGCCCCGGGCTACGACCGCCTGTGGGACGACCTGCTCGACGAACTGCAGGCGCGTGGGGCCATCATGGGGCCCATCTCCCCGCCGGATCGCCCGCAGGGGGCACGCCTCGACGGTCGGCGCATCGTGCACCTCACGAGCGTGCACAGCACCCGCGACGTGCGCATCTTCCACAAGGAGGTGGGGGCGCTCACCGCGGCCGGTGCCGAGGCCGACGTGATGGGCGTTGAGCGCGGCGGCGGGCGGCTGGGCCGTGTGACCCGCGGCTGGGAACTGGTGCGTCGCGCGCGCCAGGTGGACGCCGACGCGTACCACGTGCACGACCCCGAGCTGCTGCCCGCCGCGGTGTGGTTGCACCGAGTCACCGGCAAGCCCGTGTTCTACGACGCCCACGAGTATCTGGGTGAGACCACGCGCACCAAGCGCTGGATCCCCGGGCCGCTCCGGCGCCCCGCGGCGGCAATGGCATCGGGCATGGAGCACGTGGCAGGCCGGCGTCTGTCGGGCGTGGTGACGGCGAACGAGGATCTGGCGGCGCGCTTCGCGGCGGCCGGCTGCCGCGCCGTGAGCGTGAGCAACAGCCCCTACGCGGCGCAGTTCGAGGAGCCCGGCGACCCGGAGGGCCCCGTCGTGCTGTACGTGGGTGGCCTCGGCCCCCTGCGCGGGCTGCCCCTCATGCTCGAGGCCTTCCCGCAGGTGGGTGTTGATGGCGCACGCCTGCTGCTGGCGGGCCCCGGTGAGGTGGGCGACCTGCCGGCGGGCGTGAAGTACCTGGGCGTGGTTGACCACAGCGAGGTGCCCGGCCTGCTGGCGCGGGCAGCCATCGCGTGGATCCCCCTGCGCCGCCACGGCAACTACGACCGCGCCGTGCCCACGAAGCTGGTGGAGGCCATGGCAATGGGCCGGCCCGTGGTGGCCAGCGACCTGCCGCGCATGGCGGCCATCGTGCGCGCAACCGGCTGCGGCATCGTGGTGCCGCACGACGACCCCGCCGCACACGCCGCCGCCATCCGCCGCCTGCTCGACAACCCCGACGAGGCCCGCGCGATGGGCGCCGCAGGCCGTGCGGCGTTCCTCGACGGCATGGCGTTCGAGAACGAGGCCGACGCGCTCACATCCTTCTACGCCGAGGTGCTCCCCTAGTGGCCCGCGTGCTCTACGTGTCGCAGTACTTCGTGTCGGGCGACCAGCCGGGGGGCGTGCGGCACTGGCAGCACACCCGCGCCCTGGCCCGCGCCGGGCACGACGTCACGGTGGTCACCTCGTACGTGCAGCACAAGGAGCGCACGATCCCCGAGGAGTACCGGGGCAAGCGCATCGTGCGGTCGCACGAGGACGGTCTGGAGGTCATCCGCACCTACGCCACGCCGGGGTACGGCCGCGACATGAAGTCG
>CANGAY010000062.1 GCA_947451735.1 Actinomycetota bacterium | reverse complement strand
GTCAACCGCCGCGCGATCAGGCGTGCCATCGGATGCGATCAGCTCATAGGCGCCCAGCCGCAGCACGTCACGCACCGCGGGCTCCAGGCGGTCGGGGCGCTCGGCGGCGCCGTCGATGAGCCAGTCGAGCGTGCGGCGCATCTGCACGGTGCCGAACACCAGGCGCTGGGCCTGCTGACGGTCGCGTGGTTCCAGTTCGGCGCGGTTTGCCTCGGCCGGGAAGGCCCGGTCGGCGAACGCACCCTCGTCAACGCGGCGCAGCACGCGCAGCGCCACCCGGCGGGCCGGCGATGCGCCACCCGATCCGGGCTCGCCCTTACGCGGTGGTCGTGATCGCGAGCTCACCGCGGTACCCCCTCAGAAATGCCTCGGCGGGCATGCGGCCCTTGCCGGGCGGTTGCAACTCGACGATCTCGAGTCCGTTGGTGCCGGTGCCGAGCACCAGATGCCCGTCGGCGTGCGACAGGCCGGGCGCGGCAGGGGTGCCCGTGTCGCGCACGCGCCAGATCTTGAAGGGGTTGCCGTCGATGTGCAGCACGGCGCCGATGTGCGGCGACAGCGCCCGCACCTGGCCCACCAGTTCGTGGGCGGCCCGCGATGGGTCGATGGGGCGGTCCACATCGGTGATCTTGGCCGCAATGCTCATGCCCTCGTCCGGCTGGGGGGTGCTCACCAGCGTGCCGGACTCAACGGCATCCAGCGCGCGGATGAGCGCCGGGCCCGACGCCTCGGCCATCTTCATCAGCACCGCACCGGCGTCGTCATCGTCGGTCACCGCCACCTGCACGGCCTCGATGATGGGGCCGGTGTCGAGCCCGGCATCCATCTGCATGATCGTGGTCCCCGTCTCGGGCGCGCAGTCCATGAGCGCGCGCTCCACCGGAGCGGCACCGCGGTACGCCGGCAGCAGCGAGTAGTGCACGTTGATGCACGGCCAGCCGCCCAGCACCTCGTCCTTCAGGATCTGCCCGAAGGCGGCCACCGCCAGCGCGCCCGCGTCGGTGTCGCGCAGCACCTGCAGCGACTCGGGCGTGTTGATGGACGACGGCTTGAGCGTTGGGATTCCCAGTTCGTCGGCCACCGCGCCCACGGGCGTGGGCACCGGGGTCTTCGACCGGCCCTTCGGGCGGTCTTCACGCGTGACCACCAGCACCACCTCGTGGTGCGAGTCGACCAGCGCGCGCAGCACGGGGACGGCCGGCTCCGGACTGCCGGCGAAGATCACGCGCATGTCAGCGGCCTACGCGCTCGGAAGCAGCGACTCGCGCAGCTCGGCGAGCGCCGCGCGGCGCTCCTCGGGCGTGGTGCGGTCGATGATGAGCACGCCGTTCAGGTGGTCGATCTCGTGCTGCACCACGCGCGCGGCGAAGTCCTCGATGACGGCCTCGAACTCCGTGCCGTTCAGGTCCTGCGCGCGGATCTTGATCCACAGGTAGCGCGGCACCTCGACGGTGATCTCGCCGATGGACAGGCAGCCCTCAGGCCCCAGCTCGGTCTCATCGGAGTGCTCGATGATTTCGGGGTTCACGAAGGCGTGCACGGTGCCGTCGTCATACGGCGCAACGGTGATGAGCCTGCGCAGGCGGCCCAGCTGCGGTGCGGCCAGACCGCACCCACGGCCCTCGTCCATGAGACGGGCCATCTCGTGCACCTCGGCCACGAGGGCGTCGTCGAATACCTCGATGCGCTCGCACGGCGTGCGCAGCACGGGGTCGCCGTACTGACGGATGTGCTCGAGCGCAGCAAGGCGGAGCGCCTCGCGCTCCGGGTCCTCAAATGAACGTCGCGCCATAACCCGAGGGTATCAACCCGGCTGGGGGCTGATCACCTGCGCGGGGCGTGCGGCCGCGAGATCGCGCATGAACCTGAGCGGCGCCGTGTCGGTGCCGTCAACGGCCAGCACCACGTCGGGCCTGCCCGATTCAGGGGATGGCAGCTCGGCCACCGTCCACACGTGGCCGATGCGCAGGAAGTCGGGCTGCTCCCAGGCGATGGAGATCGACCCCGGCCCGTCCAGGCCAAGGGTCTCCACCGACAGGCCGGTGGCCGCAATGGCCGCGGTTACCGCCTGCGCCACCTGGTGCGGGGTGCGCCCGGGCCCGGCGTCAATCGCATAGGCATGTGCGCCGTCGCCGACGGTCGCCGTGGCCACAAGATCGCTGCTGCCAAGCCCCGGCACGGAGGTCGATGCGGCGGGAGTACCGGCCACCGAACCCGACGGCAGCGGAATGCGCTGCGGGGTGCGTGCGGGGGCCTCGGCCGCCGGAACATCCTCGGTGCCCTGCCCCATCAGCGCGAACCCGGCCGCAGACCCACCGAGAATCGCGAAGGCCGCCACCAGCATGGCCCCCACGCGGGTCATCCGCGGCCTGCGGCGCGCCCGCCCGGCCACGCGCACGTCCATGGGCACGGTTGCCCCGGAGCCGGAGAGCGAGGCCGCCAAATCGTCCGCAAGGGCGGTGGCCGACGCCACGCGTCGGGCGGGGTCCTTCGAGAGCCCGCGCGCGAGCACCCGCTCGGTGGCCGACGCGAGGTGGGGATTGACGGAGCGCGCCGGCGGTGCCGGACGGTCCACGTGCGCGAACAGCACGCTGGCCATCTCGTCGTCGGGGAACGGTCGGCGCCCGGTCATCACCTCGAAGGCCATGCAGGCGAACCCATAGACGTCGGCCGCCTCGTCGGGGCGCCCGCCAGAGATGACCTCGGGCGCCATGTAGGCAGCGGTTCCAACCATCTGTCCCGGCATGGTGGTGCTGCCACCCACCGGGCGCGTCACGCCGAAGTCGGCCAGCCACGCGTGCCCGTCGGGCCGCAGCAGCACGTTGGCGGGCTTGATGTCGCGGTGCAGGTGCCCCGCGGCGTGCGCGGCGTCGAGCGCCGCCCCCACCTGGCGCAGAATGGCAACGGCCTCATCGGGGGCGATGGGCCCGCGGCGCAGCAGGTCGTCAAGGCTGCCGCCGCGTGCAAGCGGCATCACGACCCAGCCCGATCCCCCCGACTCCCCGGCATCGAGGATCGGGACGATGTTGGGGTGGTCGAGCGCCTCCAGCGACGCCCGCTCACGGCGCACACGCGCACGGAAGGCCTCGTCGGCCCACACGTGCGGGTGAAACACCTTGATGGCCACCTCGCGCCCCGACGACAATTCGCGGGCATGGTGCACCGTGGCCTGACCGCCATGGGCGATCGGGCTTCCCACGGCCCAGCGGCCGGCGACGATCCCGTCCTGGGTGCTCGTGCCGGCCGTGATGGTTACCGCTTCCTCGGCAGCAGGCGACGCGCGGTGGACAGCGCGTACAGGCCGCCCAGTTCCCAGTCGGCGTCGGAGGTGATTGCCAGCGCGCCCCAGCCCGGACGGTCGGTGGCGCCCGACACGGGGCCGCCCACGTCGTTCAGCACCAGGTTGGCGAAGCCGCCACGGATGACCAGTTCGGCCTGCGGGTCGCCGGTGCGCGGGAAGATGGCCGTGGCACCGTCGTCGTGCTGGTCAATGCGCGGGGCGGGCGACAGGTCGTTGAGCCCGAAGAACGCGGCGGTGGTGGCCTCACGGGCCTCCACGGGCACGGTCGGGATGATGTCCTCGAGGCGGTAGAGCTCGGCCACGTTGGGGGTGAGCACGTACTCGGCCTCACGCAGCACGGTGAGCGACTGGCCCTCGGCCTTGCCGCGCTCCGGGCGCTCCTGCACCCAGTCGCGCACGCGCAGCCACGACGCGTAGCGCACGTCAATGCCACCCGAGCGGGCGCCCTCCACGTAGGGGCCCGGCTTGCGGTCGGCGGTGATGGCCACCACGATCACGCGGCCGTAGTCCTTCAGCGCACCGGCGGCGCTGCTGAGGCGGGCCTCGATGTCGCCACCGAAGGCGAGCGAGGTCTGGATCGCCAGCGCCCACGCCTTGTCGCGCTCCTGCACCACGATGTCGATGACGTCGTCGCCGGCGGGTGCGAACTCGCGCACCACGGTGTTCTCCACGCCCGGCAGGTCCTCATCGGTGAAGTCGCGCAGCAGGGCGGCGCGGTGCTCGGTGGTGGTGAGCGCCAGCACTGATGCCAATACGTGGGTCCACTGCTCACGGGGCGTGAGCTGGGCGGCGAAGATGCGCGGGACGGGCATGTGGGTCTACCTCGGGGACGACGTGGTTGAGGAACGTCGGCAGGCTACCGGAGAACAGGGTCTTTTCAGTGAATTGATCAGGTGTCCTGGGGATCCACGTCAACGCCGATTCGCACTCCCGTGCGCGACCGCGATGAATCGAGCACATGCCGCGTGGCGGCGATGAGGGTTGATGAGCGCGGCGCCTGCAGCAGTATGGCCCGGCGGGTGCGGCCCCTCAGCCGATGAAGTCGCGACGGACCACGCACGGTCATCTCCGGTTCGGCCATGGCCAGGTCCTCCGCAAGCGATTCGGCCACTTCCGCCACGCGGGTGGGCGCATCGCCTTCAACGACGATGCGCAGCAGGTGTCCATGCGGCGGCATGCCGCGCGGTTCGCGGCGGGCGATCTCGCCCTCGATGAACTCCTCCACCGCGTGCTTCGACCCCAACTGCACGGCGCGCGCCGCGGGCTCCCACGCCTGCACCACCACGCGGGCGGGCTCGCCCTTGCGGCGCCCCGCACGACCGGCCAACTGCACGATGAGCGAGAACGCGCGCTCCTCGGCGCGGAAGTCGGCGTGCTGCAGCGCGGCGTCGGCGTCAAGCACCGCCGCCACCGTCACCTCGGGCAGGTCGTGCCCCTTCGCCACCATCTGCGTGCCCAGCAGGATCGCCGCCCCCGGGGCGTTGAACTCGGCCAGCAGGCCCACGATGCCGCCGCGCTTCGCGGCAGTGTCGGCGTCCAGACGCACCAGGCGGGTGTCAGGCACCACCTTGGCCAGCGCCTCCTCGAGCGCCTGCGTGCCCGAGCCCTGACGCCCCACGTCAACTGAGCGGCACGACGGGCACGCGGTGGGCTGGCTGCGCTCGAGCCCGCAGTGGTGGCACACCAGCCGCTCGGGGCCGCCGTCGCGGTGCAGCACCATGGGCACGTCGCAGTCGGGGCACCGGGCGATCCACCCGCATTCGCGGCACAGCGTGGTGCGCGAGAAGCCCCGGCGGTTCAGCAGCACGATGGCCTTCTCGCCCCGCTCCCCCGCCTCCTGCAGCGCCTTTGCGAGCGGGCGCGAGATGGGCCCGGCGTGCTGGGTGCGCATGTCCACCACGTCCACGGGCGGCAGGGTGGCGCCGTCGGCGCGCTCCGACAGCGTGATGCGCTCCAGCGCATGCCATGCCTCCGGACGCGGAGTTGCCGATCCGTACACCAACGCCGCACCCGCGTCGCTCGCGCGCTTGTAGGCCACCTGCCGGGCGTCGTAGCGCGGCGTGGAGTCCTGCTTGTACGACGAGTCGTGCTCCTCGTCCACCACCACCAGGCCGATGTCGCGAAGCGGTGCGAACACCGCACTGCGCGCGCCCATCACCACGTCGGCCTCGCCCGATCGGATTCGGCGGTCCTCCGCCGCGCGCTCCGCCGGCGCCAGCGCCGAGTGCCACACGGCCACGCGCTCGCCCAGGCGCGCGCGCAGACGGCCCCGGAACTGCGGGGTGAGCGCGATCTCGGGCACCAGCACCAGACTCGACTTGCCGCGCGCCCGCGCCGCCTCGATGGCGCGCAGGTACACCTCGGTCTTGCCCGATCCGGTCACGCCGTGCAGCAGCAGGGCGTCCACGCCGTCCGAGTCGATGGCCGCGGTGATGCGTGCC
>CANGAY010000061.1 GCA_947451735.1 Actinomycetota bacterium | reverse complement strand
GGCCTCGAGGCCGACTTCGAGGTGGAGATCTCCATCGAGGACGACGGCACCGTCAGCGTGTACGGCGTGCAGGGCGAGAAGGCCGACCAGTGCGTCGAGCGCATCCGCTCGATGACGAAGGACGTCGAGGTGGGCGACACCTACATGGGCGCCAAGGTCGTGAAGACCACCACCTTCGGTGCGTTCGTGGAGCTCTCCAAGGGCGTGGACGGCCTGTTGCACATCTCCAACCTCGGCTCCGGCCGCGTGGAGAAGGTGGAGGACGTCCTGAACCGTGGCGACTCCGTTGACGTGCGGGTTGAGGAAGTGGACCGCGCACGCGGCCGCATCGGCCTGCGCCTGCTGAACGACGACTCGGCCCCGGCCGCGTCGGGTGAGGGAAGCGGTGGCGAGGACGGGGACGAGGGTGGCCGCAAGCCGCGCCGTCGCCGCAAGATCTCCACCGACGACCTGGCCGAGTGACGACGGGAGCACCGTCTCTCGACACGACCGGCGAGGGGCTCCGGATCATCTCGGAGCCCCTCCCGGGCGTGCGCTCGGTTGCGCTGGGCCTGTGGATCGGCGTGGGATCGCGCTTCGAGCGCCCCGCCGAGGCCGGCGTGTCGCACTTCATCGAGCACCTGCTGTTCAAGGGCACCGACCGCTTCAGCGCGGCCGAGATCGCCGAGGTGTTCGATGGTCTGGGTGGCGAGATCAACGCCGCCACCGGTCGTGACCACACCGTCGTGTACACCCGGGTGCTCGACGACCACCTGGAGGCCGCCTTCGACGTGGTGGCCGACATGCTGTGCAACCCCGCCTTCCACGAACTCGATCAGGAGCGGCAGGTGGTGCTGGAGGAGATCCTCATGTACGAGGACGACCCCGGCGACCTGGTGCACGACCTCATGAGCGAGGCCGTGTTCCCCGACCAGCCGCTCGGGCGGCCGGTCATCGGTACCAGCGAGGTCATCGGATCCATTCCGGCCGATCAGATCCGCGCGTACCACGGCAGCCACTACGTGGCGCCCAACATTGTGGTCGCGGCAAGCGGCTCGGTGGATCAGGCGCAGCTGGTGGAGCTGTCCGAGAAGTACCTGAGCGGGCTGGTGCGCGGCGACGGCGCGCATGTGCCCGATGCCGCGGCACCGGGTGCCCCCGTGCTGTCGGTGCGCACCAAGCCCACCGAGCAGTACCACGTGGCACTGGGCGGCCCCGGACTCGACCGATCCGACGACCGCCGCCACGCGATGGCGGTGCTCGACACCATCCTCGGCGGGTCCATGTCGTCACGCCTCTTCCAGGAGATCCGCGAGCGGCGCGGCCTGGCCTACTCGGTGGGCACCTACTCGGTGGGGTACGCCGACACCGGGCAGGTGGGCGTGTACCTGGGAACCCGTGAGGACAACCTGTCCGAGGCCGCCGAGGTGATGGCCCACGAGCTGAAGCGCATGGGGGAGGAGCCGGTGCCCGCCGCCGAGCTCGACCGCGCCAAGCAGCACCTGAAGGGCCGCCTGGTGCTGAGCCTCGAGAGCCCGGCCACGCGCATGCACCGCATCGGGCGCTCCGTGCTCACGGGCACCGAGCTGCTCGAGGTGGACGAGATCGTGGCCCGCATCGACGCCGTGACCGCCGACGACGTGCTGGCGCTCGGCGCGGAGTTCTGGGACCCGTCGCGCCTGTCTGTCGCGGCGATCGGACCGAGCGAGGATGCCGTGCGCGACGCCGCCGGCCGCCTGGCTCCCAACCTCGTGGAGGCCGCATGATCCGCGTGATGGCAACAGGGGCAGATGGACGCATGGGCCGCGCGGTGGTCGATGCCGTCACCGCCGCAGACGACACGGAGCTGGTGGCCAAGGCTGACCCGCGTCTGGCGGGCACGGGCGATGGCTGCTTCGGCACCGTCGCCGAGGCCATCGCCGCCACCTCGCCCGAGGTGGCCGTGGACTTCACGCAGCCCGACGTGGCGTACGACACCGTGCGCACGTGCCTGGAGGCCGGGGTGCACGCCGTGGTGGGCACCACCGGTCTCACCGACGAGCAGATGGCGCACCTCACCGAACTGGCCAACACGGGCCCGGCCAACCTGCTGGTGGCCCCGAACTTCGCCGTCGGCGCCGTGCTGATGATGCGCTTTGCCGCTGAGGCCTCGCGCCACATGCAGCGGGCGGAGATCATCGAACTGCATCACGACGGCAAGCTCGACGCACCGTCGGGCACCGCCAAGCTGACCGCCGAGGGCATGCAGGGCGATGTGCCCATCCACTCGGTGCGCCTGCCGGGCCTGGTGGCCCACCAGGAGGTCATCCTGGGCGGTGTGGCCGAGACGCTCAGCATCCGCCACGACTCCCTGTCGCGCGAGAGCTTCATGCCCGGTGTGCTGCTGGCCGTTCGCGCGGTGCGCGAGCGTCCGGGGGTCACCATCGGCATCGAGTCGCTGCTGTTCCCGGTATAACCTCGCAACGGACCCGGATCGGAAGGCGTGGACATGGCTGACGGCTACACCAAGGCGAATGGCGAGGACATCGAGCTTCGCGAGCGCAAGGGCGGCGGACCCGCATCGCGCGACATCTCCGGCGCAGTGGCCGCCGAGTCGATGACGCTGCGCCTGTGGAAGTTCCACCCCGGTGACCAGATGGCGTATCACCGCCACCATGAGCAGGAGGAGATCTACGGCCTCATCGCCGGGGGTCCGCAGGAGATGCTCATCGAGGGCGAGGTCGTGGTGGTGAATGACCACGACTGGATCCGCGTGGGCAAGGACACCGTGCGCCGCATTCAGAACAACTCCGACCGCGAGGCCACCTGGATCATCATGGGTGCCCCTCCCGGCACCGGGATCACCGACGGCATCCGCATCGACCCGGAGACCGGCCAGGAGATTCCGCGCACCTGATGGCGGAGCAGTACGACGCCATCGTGTGCGGGGGCTCGTTCGGCGGGCTCGCCGCCGCGCAGCAGATCGGTGGGCGGGTGCTCATCATCGACCGGCTCGAGATCGGCGATGGTGAGACGTCCGCATCCGCAGTGCCCATCGCGTGCCTCGAGAACATGGACATGACCCATGTCATCGACCAGGTGCACGAGGAGATCTACCTCCACACGCGCCGGCACACGCAGAAGCTCACCTTCTTCCGCTTCTGCACCTTCGACTACCGCCGCTTCTGCGAGGACCTCTTCGCGCGCACCGGTGCCGACTTCGTGCGGGCGCGTATCACCCATGCGCGCGCGGGTCGGGTGGAGACCACGGCCGGCACCTTCGAGGCGCCCATCGTGATCGACTCCGCGGGATGGCGCACCGCGGCCGGCAAGGCGCGCGAGAAGGCCGCGCGTGCACCGCGCAAGAGCTTCGGCGTGGAGGCCCGCCAGCCGTACCGGGGCGAGGGGCTCCACTTCTACGTGGGTCCGAGCCGCGGATCGCGTCGGTTCTACTGGGCCTTCCCGGCCGGTGACCACGTGCGCGCGGGCCTTGCCACCTACAGCGGCGACTCCGACCTGTCGGGCGATCTGGAGCGGTTCTGCGACGACCTGCATCTGGGTCCGCCCGGCAAGGTGCACGGTGGCTTCTTCACCTCGCGCCTCATCGACCCGGTGCGTGACGGCATGTTCCTGGTGGGCGACTCCGCCGGCATGTGCCTGCCCGTGTCGGGTGAGGGCATCCGGCCCGCGCTGGTGTTCGGCCAGGTGGCCGGTCGCCTGGCCGAGCGCGTGCGCACGGGCGAGCTGCGGCTCGACCAGGCGCTGTCGTCGTACCGCGCCTTCGTGCAGTCGCGCGGCAAGGGGTATCGCATTCTCGACCGGCTGCAGAGCGTGCTGAACGTGCTGCCCGACCCACTGTTCTCGCTCTTCGCCCGCTACATCGCCACGCCGCGCATGCTGGCGTACGCGAACCGGGGATACTGGAACGTGGCGAGCCCGGATCTGCTCACGGCCGAGAAGGCCGCCGAGCCGCTGCCGGCCGCCGCGGTGCCGGCCTGACCGCGGGCGCCGGTATGCTCCCGCCCGTGCTGGGAACCGTCCTCACCGCCGCGGTCACGCCCTTCGACGCCTCCGGCGCCGTTGACGAGGCCGCGTACCGCGCGCTGGTGCGGTACCTGCTCGACCACGGCAGCGATGGCATCGTGGTCGCGGGCACCACGGGTGAGGCATCAACGCTCACCGATGGCGAGCGCATCGCGCTCATCCGCGCGACGGTGGACGAGTGCGCCGGCCGCGGCACCGTGGTGGCCGGAACGGGCAGCAACGACACCGCGCATTCCGTGCACCTCACCGAGGTGTCGAAGGAACTTGGCGTGGACGCCGTGCTGGTGGTCACGCCGTATTACAACCGGCCTCCGGCCGAGGGCATCCGCCAGCACGTGGCCGCAATCGCCGCCGTGGGGCTTCCCGTGGTGCTCTACAACATCCCCGGCCGCACGGGCACCAACATGCCCCCCGACCTCATCGCCGACCTCGCCCGCATTCCGGGCGTGGTGGCCCTGAAGCAGGCCAATCCCGACCTGGCGGAGACGCAGGCGGTGGCCGACACGACCGAGCTCGCCATCTACGCGGGCAATGACGACATGCTGATGCCCGTGCTCGAGATGGGGGGCGTCGGGGTCATCTCGGTTGCCTCGCATCTGGTGGGCGAGCAGATGCAGCAGATGGCCGCGCTGGCGGCGGCCGGCGACGTGGACGGCGCACGTGCGCTCGACGCCTCGCTGGCGCCCCTGTGGAGCGGCCTCTTCGAGACGACGAATCCCATCCTGATCAAGGCGGCGCTGGACATGCTGGGGATCATCCCCGGCGATGTCCTCAGGCTCCCGCTCGTGCAGGCGACCCCCGATGAGCGCGCTGCGCTCGGGGCGCTGCTCGATGCGCAGGGCATCACCGCCTGATCCCGACGACTGGAAACACCCTGACCGCAGCAACCGACGCCCCGGCCCTGAGGATCATCCCTCTTGGCGGTGTGGGCGAGATCGGCAAGAACATGTACGTGGTGGAGCACGACGGCCGCATCGTCGTGATCGACGCCGGCGTGACCTTCCCGGGCCCCGACCAGATGGGCGTGGATCTGATCCTGCCCGACATGACGTACCTGGCCGACAACAAGGACCGCATTGACGGTCTCATCCTCACGCACGGCCACGAGGACCACATCGGCGCCGTGCCGTGGTTCATCCGCGAGGTGGGTCCCGTGCCCATCTACGGCACGCGCTTCACGCTGGCACTGGTGCGCGGCAAGCTCGACGAGCACCGCCTGCTGGGCGACGTGGAGATGATCGAGATCGCCGCGGGCGAGCCCCGCCGCGCCATCGGCCCGTTCGAGGCCGAGTTCCTGCGCGTGACGCACTCCATCCCCGACTGCGTGGCCGTGGCCCTGCACTCGCCGGCCGGCACGCTGGTGCACACCGGCGACTTCATGTTCGACCACCTGCCCATCGGCGGGCCCGAGAAGCGCAGCGACATCCCGGGGCTCGCCCGTCTGGGCGAGCAGGGCGTGCTGGTGCTCCTTGCCGACTCCACCAACGCCGAGGTGCCGGCGTCGGCCAAGAAGTACGAGCAGTCGGTGGGCCCGGCGATGGCCGCGATCTTCGCCACCTCACCCGGTCGCGTCATCGTCACCACCTTCTCGTCGCACATCGACCGCATGCAGCAGGTGGTGGACGCCGCCTACCGCGACGGCCGCGTGGTGGGCGTGGTGGGCCGCTCCATGGTGCGGAACGTCAACATCGCCCGCAACCTGGGGTATCTGAAGGCGCCGGAGGGCGTGATCATCTCCGACAAGGAGATCGACAAGGTGCCCGACGACGAACTGGTGCTGCTGACCACCGGCAGCCAGGGCGAGCCCCT
>CANGAY010000060.1 GCA_947451735.1 Actinomycetota bacterium | reverse complement strand
TGGCGTCATCGGGTTCGAACTGGGCGCCGATGGATCGGGCCGCGACATCCTGTGCATCCCCGCCGGTGGCTCGCGCACGCCCTCGCGCACCGAGGGCGTCACCCACGAGGACCTCTGCATCCAGATGCAGGGCCGCGAGGTGTTCCGCTTCGCCACGCGCATCATGATCGACTCGGCCACGCGCCTGCTCGAGGCAGCGGGCCTCACCGTGGACGACGTTGACCTGCTGGTGGCCCACCAGGCAAACGAGCGAATCCTCGATCATGCGGTCGAGAAGCTGGAGATCCCCCGGGAGAAGGTCGTGATGAACCTCGATCGCTACGGCAACACATCGTCGGCGTCCATTCCCATCGCGCTGGCCGAGGCGGCCGAGCGCGGACAGGTGAACCCGGGCGACCTGGTGCTGATGGTGGGCTTCGGCGCGGGCCTCACGTGGGGTGCCGCCCTGGTGCGCTGGGAGCCCCGGGCATGATCGCGCTGCTCTTCCCGGGACAGGGCGCCCAGCAGGTGGGCATGGGCCGCGAGCTGTGCGAAGCCTTCCCCGTTGCGGCCGAGACGTTCGCCGAGGCCAACGACGCCCTGGGCTACGACATCACGACGATCATCTTCGAGGGCCCCGAGGACGATCTGGTGCGCACCGACGTGTGCCAGCCCGCCATCCTCACCATGAGCACCGCCTGCTGGCGCGTGGCCCGCGACCACGGGCTCACCGGCGACATGGCCCTGGGGCACTCGCTGGGTGAGTACTCGGCGCTGGTGGCCTGCGGCGCCATCGAGTTCGGCGAGGCGCTTCGCCTGGTGGGCGAGCGCGGCGCGGCCATGCAGGCTGCGGGCGAGGAGCGCCCCGGAACCATGGCGGCCATCCTCGGCCAGTCCGACGACGACGTGCAGGCGCTCTGCGACGAGGCCGGCGACGTGTGGCCCGCCAACTACAACTGCCCCGGGCAGGTGGTGGCGTCGGGAACCATGGACGGCATCGCCCGCCTGCTCGACATCACCACCGAGCGCGGGGTGAAGGCCACGCAGCTGAAGGTGGGCGGCGCGTTCCACAGCCCGCTCATGGCCCCGGCCAGCGACCGCCTGGCGCCGGCGCTCGAGGCATGGGACCCGAAGGACCCCTCAATGGCGTTCCTCTCCACCACCACCGCCCAGGTGGAGCCGGCCGATCGCATGCGACCGGTGCTGCTCGACCAGCTCACCTCGCCCGTGCGTTTCGGCCAGGCCGTGGAGGCCGCCATCGCCATGGGTGCCGACACGTTCGTCGAGCTCGGCCCGGGTCGGGTGCTGTCGGGCTTGGTGAAGCGCATCAAGCGCGACGCCTCGCTGCACCAGGTGTCGGGCCCCGACGATCTCGCCGGCATTGCCGAGGTGATGGCATGAGCACCGCACTGGTGACGGGCGCGAGCCGCGGAATCGGTGCCGCATGCGCCGTCGCCCTGGCGAATGCCGGGTTCGACGTGGGCATCGGCTTTGTGAGTGACGAGGCGGGCGCCAAGGCCACGGCCGCTGCCGTGGAGGCCGCCGGGCGGAAGGCGCACATCGTGCAGGGCGACATCGCCGATGCCGCCGCCGCCGAGGCCGTGGTCACGGGCACCGAGGACGCCCTCGGCCCGCTGGACGCGCTGGTGCTGAATGCGGGCATCACCCGCGACGGCCTGATGATGCGCATGAGCGACGACGACTGGGACGCGGTCATCCGCACCAACCTGTCGGGTTCGTTCTTCACGGCCCGCGCCGCGCTTCGCGGCATGATGAAGCGACGCGCCGGCAGCATCGTGGCCGTCTCGAGCGTGGTGGGCATGATGGGCAATGCCGGCCAGGCGAACTACGCGGCGGCGAAGGCCGGCGTGATCGGGCTCACCAAGAGCCTTGCGAAGGAGGCCGGGGGCCGGGGCGTGCGCGCCAACGCCGTCGCGCCCGGATACATCACCACGGACATGACCGCCGGGCTGTCCGACGACGTGCGCGACACACTGTTGTCGCACACGCCGCTCGGGCGGCTCGGAACACCCGAGGACGTCGCGGCGGTCGTGACGTTCCTCTGCACGGACGCGGCTGCGTTCATCACCGGAACGGTTATTCCGGTTGATGGCGGCCTCGCGATGTAGGAGAGAGGGATGAGCAGGCTCATCAACGCAAAGGGACTCCGCCGGGTGGCCGTCACGGGCATCGGTGTGGTGAGCCCGTTCGGCATCGGCCGCGAAGCCGCCTGGAAGGGCGCCATCGCCGGAGAGTCGACGGCCAAGACCATCACGAGCTTCGACTACCAGGACTGCGAGACCCACTTCGCGTGCGAGGTGCCGGGCTTCGAGCCCACCGACTTCCTCGACAAGCGCACCGCACGTCGCATGGACCGCTTCTCGCAGCTGGCCGTGGCCGCGAGCCGCCTCGCGCTCGATGACAGCGGGGTGGAGGGCACCGTCGCCCCCGATCGCGTGGGTGTGATGATCGGATCGGGCATCGGTGGAATCGAGACCTTCTACCAGCAGGTCGTGATCTGTCGCGACCGCGGCGCCGACCGCGTGAGCCCGCTGTTCATCCCCATGATCATCGCCAACATGGCCGCGGCCCAGGCCTCGATGGAGCTCGGGTTCCAGGGTCCGCTGTCGTGTGCCACCACCGCCTGTGCGTCGGCCAACCACGCCATCGGCGATGCCTTCGACCAGATCCGCCTCGGCCGTGCCGACGTGATGCTGGCCGGTGGCTCCGAGGCGGCCGTCACCTACGTCGGAATCGTCGGCTTCAACGCCATGCGCGCGCTGTCCACCCGCAACGACGATCCCGGTACCGCGAGCCGCCCGTTTGACATCGGCCGCGACGGATTCGTGATGGGCGAGGCCGGTGCCGTGCTGGTGCTCGAGGAGTGGGAGCGCGCGGAGGCCCGTGGCGCCGAGATCATCGCCGAGATGGTGGGCTACGGCCTGTCGGGCGACGCCCACCACATCACCGAGCCCGACCCCACGGGCAAGGGCCCGGCCACGGCAATGACCATGGCGCTTGCCGACGCCGACCTGGACCCCGGCGACATCGATTACGTGAACGCGCACGGCACGTCCACCCCGGTGGGCGACCCGTCGGAGATCCGCGTGATCAAGCTGGCGCTGGGCGAGGAGAAGGCCGCTCGCACCATGGTGAGCAGCACCAAGTCGATGCACGGGCACACCCTGGGCGCCGCCGGCGCGCTGGAAGGTGGCCTCACCGCCCTGGCCCTGCAGAACGGCATCGTGCCCCCCACCATCAACCTGCACGACCCCGACCCGGACTGCGCGGGTGTCGACCACGTGGCCAACGAGGCCCGCAAGGCCGACATCAAGGTGGCGCTGTCGAACGTGTTCGGGTTCGGCGGCCACAACGCCACGCTCGCCTTCATGCGCGCCGGAGCGCGTTGAGCGAGGCCCGACCCCACCATCCCCCGATGGGCCGCCTGTCGGCGGCCACCACCTTCATCAGGGAGATCTGGTTCAGGTTCACCAACCGGGTGTACGGCCCGGGCACCAAGACCCGCCCGTGGACCTGGATCGGCGATGAGCGCATCGCCATCGGCAGCATCCCCACGCCCGCGAGCCTGCTGGTGCTGCAGCGCGAGGGCGTGACGCACGTGGTGAATTGCCGCGCCCACCTGCAGACCAAGTTCAGCCAGGACCTGTCGGCCGAGAAGCAGGCCTTCGGCAGCACGCACGTGGTGGCCGCCCCCATGTGGGACCACGGCCGGCACCAGCCGCCCGAGAAGTGGGCCGAGGCGGCCGAGACCGCGGCGGGGTGGCTCGACGCCGACCCGTACGCCCGCGTGCTCATCCACTGCCAGCGCGGGCGCCGGCGATCGATGATGGTGGCGTACGCGGTGCTGCGGCTGCGCGGCCGGTCGCCCGAGGTGGCGGCGAAGGACCTGCTGATGCATCGCCACGAGGGACGTATCGTGCCGTCGTACCGCAAGGCGGTGGAGGACTGGCTGGGCACCCGCGGCGCCGCGCCGCATGGCAATATCGGCAAGGGATGAGTCGCGTGGGCCGCAACATCAATGTCTCCTTCGAGCGCCTCCGGCACCTCGGGCACCGGCAGGACCGCCCGCGCCGCATCGCGGCCGACGCCGGTACGTGCCCCAAGTGCGACAGCCACTACTCGGCCGACGAGATGCGCCGCAACATGCGGGTGTGCCCGGCCTGCGGCCACCACTTCGCGGTGACCGCCCGCGAGCGGCTGGAGCAGCTGGGCGAGCCCGGTGGCTACACCGAGCTGTGGCCCGAACTGCGTGCCGCCGACCCGCTGCAGTTCACCGACCTCAAGCCCTATGTGGAGCGCATCCGCGATGCGGAGAGCAGCACCGGTATGGGCGAGGCCATCGTGTGCGCCGAGCTCGAGATCCGCCACGTGCCCTGCGTGGCGGCCATCATGGACTTCTCGTTCATGGGTGGCTCCATGGGCGCCGTGGTGGGCGAGAAGTTCGCCCGCGCCTGCGAGTACGCGGCCCAGAAGGGGCTGCCGTTTGTGGTGCTGTCGTCATCGGGCGGCGCGCGCATGCAGGAGGGCACCCTGGCCCTCATGCAGATGGCCAAGACGGTCATCGCCCTCGACGCCCTGGCCGACGCCCGCGTGCCCGTGGTCGTCATCCTGGCCCACCCCACCACCGGTGGCGTGTGGGCGTCGTTCGCATCGCTGGGTGATGTCACCTACGCCGAGCCCGGTGCGCTCATCGCCTTCAGCGGCCCGCGCGTGATCGAGGAGACCACCCGCGAGGTGCTGCCGTCCGACTTCGGCCGCGCCGAGCGCCAGCTGGCCAACGGCCAGGTGGATGCGGTGGTGGATCGCCGCGAGCTGGCAGCGCGCATCGGCCGGGTGCTGGCCATCCTGGCGCCGCCGCCGGGGCAGGCCGCCCAGGGCGGCGGATCGCTGCAGTGGGCACAGGACGCCGCGGGCGGCGTGGGCCGTGCCGCCCAGTCGTTCCCCGAGGCGGCCCGCAAGGCCATCAACAAGATCCTGCCCTCGGGCGGCGACGACACGGAGGGTCGCGAGTGAGCAAGCCCGACGGCCCCGGATTCGTGCGTCGCGTCACCGGCAAGCTGGGGCGTACGCCCGAGCCCCAGGTGGACGAGGACCTCTGGGCGAGCATCCAGCTGGCGCGCCACGCTGAGCGCCCGTACACGCTCGACTACATCAACCGCATCTGCTCCGACTTCGAGGAGATGCACGGCGACCGCCTGTTCGGCGACGACCCGGCCATGGTGGCCGGCTTCGGGCGCTTCAACGGGCGCCCGGTGGCCATCGTGGGCCAGCAGAAGGGCCGCGACACCAACGAGCGCACCTACCGCAACTTCGGCATGGCGAGCCCCGAGGGCTACCGCAAGTCGATGCGCGTGATGGAGATCGCCAACCGCCTGGGCATCCCGGTGATCACCCTCATCGACACCCCCGGTGCCTTCCCCGGCGCCAGCGCCGAGGAGCGGGGTCAGGGTGGGGCGATCAGTCGCAGCATGCAGCTGATGTGGCGGCTTGACGTGCCGGTGATCGCCGTGGTCATCGGCGAGGGCTCATCGGGTGGCGCGCTGGGCCTCGGCATCGCCGACAAGGTGCTGATGCTCGAGAACAGCACGTACTCGGTCATCAGCCCCGAGGGCGCGTCGGCCATCCTGTGGCGCGACGCCTCGCAGGCCAAGCAGGCCGCGCAGGCGTTCAAGCCCACCGCCGCCAACTGCTACCGCTGGGGCGTGGCCGACGCGGTGGTGCCCGAGCCCGCCGGCGGCGCGCACACCGACTACGACCAGGCCGCCGAGATCCTGGGGCAGTACCTCGAGCGCACGCTCGTGGAACTTGAGGCGCTCACC